>JANNWS010000122.1:0-2807 GCA_031408575.1 Rhodobacterales bacterium | reverse complement strand
TTCGGCGAGGACCAGATTCTGGTGGCCGCACGCCATCTGGTCGACGGCACCCGCGCCCTGATCGAGGATCGGCGCGCCGTGCTGCCCTGGGTCGCGATCGACCTCGGGCGCGAGACGCTGTTGCTGAGTGGCGGTTGCGCTCTGGCGACCGCGCCGCACGGCCCCTGTGGACCCGTGGCGTCACGCGGGCTGCGCCAGATCGACCGGTTCGAGGCCCGCACCTTGCAGGCGATGCGCCGCCGGGGTGCGACCCGCACGGCGGCGTAGCGCCGCTGTTCAGTCGTAGAACGGCGTCATCTGGGCCACGATGACCGAGTTTTCCGACAGCGCCCGCTCCATCAGCTTGCGCTCTTCCGGGTCAATCTCATCGCCGCCCGCAAGACGGTCTTCCAGCGTGCCATAACCGGACACATCCAGCGGGGCCAGATCGGCCGCCTTCAGGATCACCACCGTCTCGCGCACCGCCTCGGCCTCGTCCACGCCACTGGCATAGATCATCAAGGCGGCCCCGGTTGATTTGTCCGGCAGACCGTCACCCGCCTTGCGGCCAACCTCGACGACAAGGGTGAACACCTGTTGCGGGCGCTTGGGTTTGTCGGGTGGATCGGGACGTTCGGTCATGTCTGCACTGTCCAGTCGGTCGCGTCGCAATTCGGGCAGGTTTCAGGCGCGGAATCCGGTGCGGACCACCCGCAGGTGCCGCAACAGGCGGCGTCGCCGGGGCCGGCGGGTTCGCGGGGTTCTAGATCGGCAGGCGGTTCGATCCGCAGGCCGGGGCGCGGAAGATCGGCCGGAAACACAGAGATCTGGCCCGAAGGCTCCAGATAGGCCGCGCGCACCTCGCCCAGAGTGCTGATCCCGGCCAGCCGCAGCACCGACGCCAGTTCCGCCGTGCTGAGGCCGCGCGCCGCAAGCCCCTCCATCTGCACCACACCGTCCTGCACCACCAGAACCGGCGAGCCGTCGATGATCTCGTTCATCCGCCGCGAGCGTAGCGTCAGACGCTCGATCCCTTTGGAAATCAGCACCACCACGGTGATGACCGCCAAGGCATGAAGCAGCGGCACATCGGCATAAAACATCGCATCACCGACGGCCGAGCCAAGTGCGATGACCAGCAGGAATTCGACCAGCGACAGTTGCGCGATGCTGCGTCCGCCGACCCAGCGCAGCAGGATCAGGGTATAGCCATAGATCACCACCGACCGCAGGATGATCTCGGTATAGAACAGCGCGGGCGCATCGCCCAGCACCATGCGCGTCAGATCCAAGGGTTGCACCCCATCCATCCCGCGTCAGTCCCGCAAAAGTTCGTTGATGCTGGTCTTGCTGCGGGTCTGGGCATCGACCTTTTTCACGATCACCGCACAGTAAAGGTTGATCCCGTTCTTCGACGGCATCGACCCCGCGACCACGACCGATCCGGCAGGAACTTCGCCATAGCTTACGCTGCCAGTTTCCCGGTCCACGATCTTGGTCGATTTGCCGATGAACACGCCCATGCCAAGGACCGAGCCTTCGCGCACGATGCAGCCTTCAACCACTTCCGACCGCGCCCCGATAAAGCAGTTGTCCTCGATTATGGTCGGGCCGGCCTGCATCGGCTCCAGCACGCCACCGATGCCGACGCCGCCCGACAGATGCACGTTCTTTCCGATCTGCGCACAGGATCCGACCGTCGCCCAGCCGTCCACCATGCTGCCCTCGTCAACATAAGCCCCGACGTTCACGAAAGACGGCATCAGCACCACATTCCTGCCGATAAAGGCCGAGCGCCGCACGATCGACCCCGGCACCGCGCGAAAGCCCGCCGCGCGCCACTCGCTTTCGCCCCAGCCGTCAAACTTCGACGGCACCTTGTCCCACCACGTGGCCTGGCCATTGCCGCCACCGATCACCGCCATATCGTTCAGCCTGAACGATAGCAGCACGGCCTTCTTTGCCCATTGATGCACCTGCCACACACCGTCCCCGCCCCGCTCGGCCACCCGCAGCGAGCCTTTGTCCAGCGCCTCCAGCGTTGCCTCGACGGCATCGCGGGCAGCACCCTTCGTGGCGGGGCTGATGGTGTCGCGCGCGTCCCATGCGGCGTCGATGGCGGCTTCAAGGGCGGCATGCGGCATGGGCAGACTCCGGTTTCAAATGGTGTTGTCAGACGCCAGCCTATAGACCGGAGGCCGATCCCACGCAATCAAAGCCCGAGACCCAACATGACAGACGAACCCCGCAACCGCCCGCTGCGCGACAGCATATCCGATGTTGCGGCGGCAGACCGTATCCCTGACACCGCCCAGACCCGCGCCCCGGCCTATCGGCTGGCCTTCACCGACACCGATTTCATGACGCGAGAGGAGCTGCGTCCGGTCCGGCTGCAACTGGAACTGCTCAAGCCGCAAATGGTGATGGACGAGCGCGGCATCCGGTCAACCATCGTGCTGATGGGCAGTGCGCGCATTCCGCCGCCCGGCACGCCGGGGCCGGCCGCCGCCCTGTCGCCGTGGTATGACGAGGCTCGCAAGCTGGCCAAACTGATTACCGTAAAAAGCCTGGAAAGCTATGGGCATGAGAATGTGGTCATCACCGGCGGCGGGCCGGGGATCATGGAGGCGGGCAACCGCGGCGCGCAGGACGCGGGGGGGAATTCCATCGGTCTGAACATCGTGCTGCCGCATGAACAGGCGCCCAACCCCTATGTGACGCCCGACCTCTGCTTCAACTTCCACTACTTCGCGATCCGCAAGATGCACTTCCTGATGCGCGCCCGCGCGATCTGCATCTTTCCCGGTGGCTTCGGCACGCTGGACGAG
>JANNWS010000121.1:0-19224 GCA_031408575.1 Rhodobacterales bacterium | reverse complement strand
GGTGTACGAGAAAGCTGTCATGCACTGGAAGGCATGCATAGCCTTCTTCTGCGAACTTCAGGAGCACCCGCTCGGCCAGCTCGCTATCCTTGTACTGCAGCTTCAGCCCCACGCCAGAACCGAAGTGGTCACCGAACTCGGGGAATTGAGAAACGATGTTCAGCTTGTAGTCCAGCCAGTCCTTGCTGCTGCCGTCGAAGCCTTCTAGCGGCTTCACACGATAGATGCCGTCAGCATTCAGTAGTGCATTGAACGTCACCTTCACGAGGTCGCGTTCGCTGTCATTGGCAGGATCGGCCAGGCACCTAGCGTAGGGATCGGCAGGGACTGGCAGCCTGGCCTGTGCAAACAGCATCGCAGCATGCAAGCCTGAGTAGTCGACCTCGACTGTCCTCTTACCGTCGATCAACACGTATCTCCTCACTTCCTTCGGTGCGCTGATCCACCAAGCCCCGTAGAAGCGCCCGCCCTGCTGCCAGTCTGAGTTGTTGAAGACCCGATGCAGTGTTCGAGCTGCAAAGTCGAACGGTTGACTAGCTTCCTCGTCACGCTCGCCCCGGCTCGTTGAACGCCATCTCGCCAATTCCTGATCAGTGAGTGCTAGGTCGATCCAGTGGTCACGAAGCATGCCGTTGATCGACGCCAATCTCTCTCGGGCTTGATCAGCGAAATGGACGTTGCCGTACTCTACGCGCTTCTTCTCCGCATCCTTAAGGATTATGCCTTCGGAACTGGCACGCCTCTGCAGCGCACCCGGGAATGCTCCCGCTGCCTCAAGCATTTGGACGAGCCCTTCCGTCGCCTTGTACCGAGAGGTTCGGTTGTTGGCTCCGCTGCGATCATGCCAGAAGCCAGTGCTGCGAAACACAAGCCCTGCGTTCTGCAAGCCAGCAAGGGCACCCTGAAACGCCCGAGCGGAAATGAAGCTGGCCCCGTACCGCGAGATGCCTGTTGCCTCTAGCGTGTTCGTCCCCGCCGCGATGCCGACTTCGAGTTCGGGATCAGCTTGGTTGGCGCGATACAGGTCCAACACAACGGCTTCCACACAGTTCGCGAAGTCCACCCGGGCCGCGTGTGAGCGGTTTCGCCGCCGACCTTCGGCGGCTTCAAGCTGTCCGAGCAGTAGGGACAAGCATTCACGAAGAGAGTGCAGTTCGGTCGTCCACTGCGGGTCAAATCGTCTGGCAAACGTCATGTCATCCGGCTCTTGTTGTCCCGTATCATTCCCACCATGCACAGTCCCGTGGCGCGCTTGGGGCATGCTCAACGCGGCGGGGGATCATTCGGGTGCATCTGTTTTCTTTGCCATAGCTCGGATGCCTAGAAGTCGAACAGGTCAATCGTCAGTTTCAACTGCGCAGGAAGGAAGCCGTCTTTCATGTAAGTGCTGTACGTCATGCCCGATTGCGCGTGTCCGATGATTGCCGGAACATGTTTCTCCGAGGCATCAGCTTGCGCCAGCCTAGTGGCCATTGTGTGCCGGAGGCTGTGATAGACGAGTTGGCGCTTCTTGATGCCTAGGGCGGTCAGGAATGCCTCGTTGAACCAGCGACCCAAGTTGCGCCCGAAGCCGTTGGCCGCGCTGTACGGGAGGTCTGGGAATAGCCTCGGGTTGCCGCTGCTGCGCCGGGCTGCGACGTATTCGAGAAGGCCACACTCAACCAGCCGCCGGTGAACCGGTACGCGCCGTTCCGAGGCGATGGTCTTGAGACTTTTCACATCGCTGCCACCCGTCGTGACGTCGAAGTACCACACTCCGCCGTCCTGCTTGATGTCATCAAGGTCCATCTGTGCAACCTCGTTCAGCCGCATGCCGGAGAACATGCCGATCAGCGTGCCCCACTTGTGCGTATCGCTGCGCGCCAGCCCATCCGGGTTTTCTGTGAGGTGGCGGTACATCGTCCGCAGTTGCTCGCCGCTGAATGCCTCACGGTCGTCAATTCGTGACTTCTTGACAGTCCTGATCTGCATGCCAGCGAACACGTTTTCACTGACGTAGTGGTTGTTGGCGGCCCACCTGAAGAACGCATCCAAATTACTGAGGTGCGTGCTGACCCTGCGTGGTGAAATGACGTCAACGCCCTCCACTGCAAGCATCTGCTCCAGCGTCTTCCCCCGGGTTGCTGCCATTTTGCTTCGGTTTTTGGGTAGCCGCAGGAGAACCTGTTTGACCTTCTGCGCGTCGCTCTTGTTGACTGCAGCGATGGGCTTCTTTCCGGTCACCTCGTCGAGAAGCGCCAGCGCCTCTTTGCGATCAAATTCCGTCTTCACCGCCAGCGGCTTGGTGCGCCTGATCTCGTCGAAGTAGCTCGTGGCCACCTCAGCTACTGACTTGGCTGTTGCAGTGTCTTGTAGCGCCAATGCATCTCCGGCGCTTGCGAGCGGCACGGCATCGGAAAGGTCAATGTGCGCTAAGCTACTGACATGGCTCAATGTGGCGGCAGTAACGCTAGCATGCCCGGCCTGCAACGCTTCGATGAGCCACTGGCGGTTAGCCTCGGTCAAATCGGCTCCTGCAATCCCGCGCCGGTCGCAGAAATCGCTCAGGAGCGCCGCTGCCCCACCCGGATAGGCGGTTGCCAGCCAAGTGCTCGCACCGCCGCCAGCAAGGCCCTCCGTGGCCCTCAAAGCATCCATCCGAAAGGCATTGGGCGGGCCATCGGTCGCCACCTGCACTTTGGCCTGACGCAGGAGTTCCCGGAAGTGCTCCTGCACATGCCGCCTGATTTCTTCGTATGTCATGCTGCTGTGTGTGGCTCGATCGAGTGCTGATTGTCCAGCCAGCACTAGCAGGCGCGATAGGCGCTTTGCAGTCGCAGGGCAGCGGGTGCTCAATGTGACCCTAGCACTGGTGCGCTTATGTGCCGGGTGCATACTCGCCGGAATAGGCCAGCGGAAGTAGAAAACTCCATGTCTGGAGATAATTAGATAGGCCGATAGACGCATGGTTGTGTCTCACCAGTGTGTCGCACCAGCTGAACTTGCGTCCTAAGCACTTGATTTCGGGGTGATTGGTCGGAGCGAGAGGATTCGAACCTCCGACCCCCTGCTCCCGAAGCAGGTGCGCTACCAGGCTGCGCTACGCTCCGACCGTGAAGCGGGGGTTAAACCCAACGGCTTGGGTTTGCAAGGGCGCAGATGCCGGCGCTATTGCCCGGCGTCGCGGGCTTTCAGGCGATTCAGCAGCACACTGATCCGGGGCATGGTTCCGGTGTCCGGGCGCGAGCGGGATTCGATCACGGGGCGGTTTGTCACCACCTTGCCGCCCCCCTCGCGCAGCACGATGTAAATGCCGCTGGCAATGATGACGGATGCGCCGACAACGGTGTAAAGATCCGGTTCCTCGTCAAAGAAGATGACCCCGTAAAACGCGGCCCAGATGATCTGCGAATACTGCATCGGGGCCACGATGACCGCCTCTGCCGTACGATAGGCCGCGATCACCAGCAGGGTCGCCACAAAGCCGAACGCCGCGATGATGCCGATCATCCCCAGATCGGCAATCGGCATCGGGCGATAGACAAAGGGCAGCGCCAGACCCAGCACCAGAAAGTTCGCCACCATCGGGTAAAGCACCAACACGACGCTGCGCTCATCCTGGCCGATCTTTCGCACGATCACCGACGCGAGCGAGGCAAACACCGCCGCCGTCAGCGCCGCCAGATGTCCCATCCCCAGATCGCCCTCGCCGGGGCGCAGCACGATCATCACGCCGATCAGCCCCACCACCACCGCCATGCCGCGCCGTATCCCGACTTTTTCGCCCAGCAGGGGAATCGCCAGCAGCGTGATCAGCAGCGGCGACGCGAACAGGATCGCATAGGTCTGCGCCAGCGGCAGAACCGAAAAGGCATAGAACGCCGTCAACCCGGTGATCACCGCCGAAACCGTGCGGATCAGCGTCCACCACGGGTGTTTCGGCCGCAGGTTGCCATCGGTCCGGTCGCTCATCAGCATCAGCGTGACCAGCGGAAAGCCCAGCAGTACCGAGAAAAAGATGATCTGCACCGGCGAATAGATCCCGCCCAGCGTTTTCACCACAACATCATGCGTGGCAAATATGCCAAATGCCAACAGCGCCATAAGCGCGCCGCGCAAGTTCGATTTCATGACCGCCATCGGGATTTGCCTTGATCCGGGGCTAAATTACCTCGGCACCGTTACCGCTATCACTGTCGCCGCTGGCGGCAGCAAGTTCAAGGCGGCTCCCTGTGAATAGGCGGCAAAGTGATGCTTCGCCGCTTGCTGAAACGATCCGTGATCGCCGACAAGGTCGGGATGGAAAACCGGCATCCGCTATCCCTTGTCTTGCGTTAAAGGCTGGCGTCCATCGCCGCCAGAACAGCGGCACCCATCTGCGTGGTGGACACGGCCGTGCCGCCCTCCGGCCCCATCAGGTCCGCCGTCCGCACTCCGTCGGCCAGCACCTGTTCCACCGCATTTTCAACGCGTGCCGCCTCATCCCCCAGATCGAAGGAATAGCGCAGCGCCATGGCAAAACTCAGGATGCAAGCAATGGGGTTGGCCTTGCCGTTGCCGGCAATATCGGGGGCAGAGCCGTGAACCGGCTCATACAGCGCCTTGGGCCGGCCGTTCGGGCCAACGGCACCAAGGCTGGCCGATGGCAGCATTCCCAGCGATCCGGTCAGCATCGCGGCACAATCCGACAGGATGTCGCCGAACAGGTTGTCGGTCACGATCACGTCGAACTGCTTGGGCCAGCGGACCAGCTGCATCGCTCCATTGTCGGCATACATGTGGCTTAGCGCGACATCGGGATATTCGTTGTCATGCACCCACTGAACTTCCTCGCGCCACAGGATGCCTGACTCCATCACGTTGGCCTTCTCCATCGAGCAGACCCGGTTGTCGCGCCTGCGGGCCAGCTCGAACGCCGACCGCGCCACGCGGCGGATCTCCTCGGTTGTGTAGCGCTGGGTATTGATGCCCACGCGCCCGCCCATATTGTCGGGGAAAATCCCGCGCGGCTCGCCGAAATAAACCCCGCTGGTCAGTTCCCGCACAATGACGATATCAAGGCCCGACACGACCTCTTTCTTCAGGCTGGAAAAATCCGCCAGCGCATCGAAACACTGCGCCGGGCGCAGGTTGGAAAACAGATCCATCTCTTTTCGCAGCCGCAGCAGCCCCCGTTCGGGCTTCACGCTGAAATCAAGGGTATCGTATTTCGGGCCGCCGACGGCACCCAGCAGCACCGCATCCGCTGCCAGTGCCTTGTCCATCGTCGCATCCGACAAAGGCACGCCATGCACATCATAGGCGGCCCCGCCAACCAGATCCTCGGTTACATCGAAATGGATGCCGCGTTTTGCGCCGAACCAGTCGATCAGCTTTCTTACCTCGGCCATCACCTCGGGTCCGATACCGTCGCCGGGCAGGATAAGCAGGGTAGGATTGGCCAAGATGCGCCTCGCAGGGTTGGGTCTGATTGCGCCAAGGGCCTAGCTAATGGGGGCAGAAGGGTCAAGCGAATGGCTTACTGCGGATCAAGATCAACCCAGACCAGCCGATGCCGTGACGCGGCCTCGGCCACCGCCCGCATCGGATCACCCTCCGAAGGCCAGATCACCCCCGACCCCACAACCCGCAGCCCGGCAGACGGCAGCACATAGTCCACCCGCATCGTCCCCGGCCCGTCCTTTGCAGCGAAATCGGCAGTAGCCGGACCTTCGGCCCCGAAAGGCTGCGGGTCTTGCAGGCCCGGATGCGCCAACAGCGCGTCCAACGCCTCTGCCCGCCCCTCGGTTCGCGCCGGATCAAGATTGGCGTCGCCCAGAATCACGAACGGGGCCGCAGGTGGTGGCAGGCCAAGCGCCCCATCCAGCAGTCGCAGCCAGAACGCCGCCTCGTCATGGTTGCGCCGCCCGTTGCGGTCTTCCGGCCCGTCAAACACCGGCGGTGTCGCGTGAAACGCCAGCAGGCGCAGCGTGCCGCCCCCGGCAAGGTCCAGCGGCACCTCCCAATGCCCGGTGGTGGACAGCCGCTGCACCGCCGCCACCTCGGGCGGCATCGCTTCGGGCAAGATCGCCCCCGGCAGGTCGCGCCACAGAAGCCCCGAGAAATCCCGCACTTCTGTGCTGCGAATCGGCATCCGCGACAGCACCGCCATACCGCCTTGCCCGGCAAATCGGCCAAAACCCTGTGCGTCGGCAGCCCCGCCTCGCTGGCCGTCGCCATCAACATCCAGCCCGGTCGCCATCCCTGTATTGGGCCGAAGCGCAAAACGATACGGATAGGCCGCCCCCGCCGCAGCAAGCCGGTCGGTCAGCGCACCCAAGGCCGCCAGCCCAAGGTCATAGTCGACCCCCAGCAGCAACAGAACATCGGCATCTGCCTTGGCAATCACCGCCGCTACTGCATCAACCTGCGGATCACCCGCCAGAATGTCGCGCAGCAACAAACCCGGCCCGGCGCGTGACAACTCCACATGGAAGGTTGCGATCCGCAGCGGATCGGCCCAGGCCCACCCGGCCCAGACGGTCAGCAAAATCCCGATTAGGCCGCGAGATAGCCTTCGGCGGCTGAAATACCGTTCAGCCGCCGCTTCTCGCGGATCATGTCGGCAATCCGCCCCATGGCGATGCCGCGCATGAACAGGCTGGCGGGAAGGAAGGCCCATGCTGCCATCGTCCAGATCAGGGTTTGCGGTGAAGTAAAGGTCAGCGGCTCGAACCCCGCCGTCCCGGCTTGCACCACCGAAGGAATCAGAAATGGCAGCAAAAACCCTAATGCAATGTTAACGCGGGCATCACGATCGAGCCGGTCCACCACATCGCCGCCCGCCGTTGGATCAAACGTCGGCAAGTTGACCCAGACGTTGAACGCTCCGGCGCGCGATGGCCAACCGTAGAATTTCAACAGGATCACAAACACCGACAACGACACCAACGAAATCAGATAGCTCATCCCGGCCGCGATTCTGACAACCTCGACCTGCCCGTCGGAAGCCGAATCACCCATCATCAGGGTGGCCAGACGCACCGGACTGTAAGGGAAATCCATCGCCTGACCGATGACCCCACCAACCGATTGCACAAAGATCGTCATCGTCGTCGGCTGCACCTCGCCGCGCGCGATAACTGTCAAAAGGAAGACCGTCGAGAACAACATCAGATAGCGCACCCGGTTGAACGGTGGCGCATCTCGGAATTCGACAAGGCCCGGATAGGCCGAGTTGTATTCGACAAACGTCAGGAAACCGGCAAAGAGGGCGACAAGAGCAACCATCTCTTTTCCGTCCGTTCCGACACCCGGCAACAGGATCGACGGCGTCGAAATCATGATCACGACAAGCACGGCGCGCACAAACGCGCCGGTAAGGCGATTAACCACTGCTCTTCCACCCTCACGGACGGACCCGATGCGTTGCCGAGCCCTTGTTCCAAGAACATCCAGCCATTTGTGGCGGATTGCCTTAATCTTGACCAATTTCTGCCTTCTTTCCCCAAGTGCAGCAACGATTGGTTTATAAAGGTTCGGAATTGTGGCGTTTTCGCGGAGAATGTGTCGCGACTTTGCATCAAATGCGGGAATTAAACAGGGCCACCCGCCGGATGGCCCCTACACCCGGCGGTTGTGCGCCGATCAGACCCAGGAACGCAGGGTTGTGAGGCGACTTTCGTAGCTGTCGATTGCGGCCACTTTGTTCAAGGTCAGGTCGATATCGTCCAACCCGTTGGTCAGGCAATGTTTGCGGAACGGGTCAACCTCGAAGCCAAAGCTGCGCCCGTCCGATGCCGTCACCGTCTGCGCTTCAAGATCGACCGTGATGCGCGCATTGGCACCCTTTTTCGCATCCTCCATCAACGCCTCGACCTGATCGGCGGGCAGCACGATCGGCAGGATGCCGTTCTTGAAGCAGTTGTTATAGAAGATGTCGGCGAAACTGGTGGAGATCACGGCCCGGATGCCGAAATCCAGCAGCGCCCAGGGTGCATGTTCCCGGCTCGATCCGCAGCCGAAATTGTCACCCGCCACGATGATCTTGGCGCGGCGATACGCGGGTTGATTCAGCACGAAACCCGGAATTTCCTCGCCGTCCAGCGTATAGCGCATTTCGTCAAACAGGTTCTTGCCGAGGCCCGAGCGCTGGATCGTCTTGAGGAACTGTTTTGGAATGATCATGTCGGTGTCGATGTTGACCAGCGGCATCGGTGCCGCAATCCCGGTCAGGGTGTTGAATTTTTCCATCGTCATTGTCCTTTGAAGGGCCGCGCATCGTTCCCTGCCGGGCTCTCTTCGCTGATATTCCGCGAGGAAAGCCCGCGAGGGCATGAGGAGCGCCGGATTACATCATCTCGCGCACATCGGTCAGCCGTCCGGTCACCGCCGCCGCCGCCGCCATCGCGGGGGACAGCAGGTGAGTGCGCCCGCCGCGGCCCTGACGGCCTTCGAAGTTGCGGTTCGACGTGGCGGCGCAGCGCTCGCCGGGTGACAACTGATCGGGGTTCATCGCAAGACACATCGAACAGCCCGCAAGCCGCCATTCAAAGCCAGCATCGATGAAGATCTTCGCCAGCCCTTCTTCCTCGGCCTGCGCGCGAACAAGGCCCGACCCCGGCACCACCATGGCGCGCAGACCGTCTTTCACCTTTTTGCCCTTCAGAATTGCCGCCGCCGCCCGCAGATCCTCGATCCGGCCATTGGTGCAGGAGCCGATGAAGACCGTATCGATGGTGATCTCTGACAGCTTCTGGCCCGGCACCAGTCCCATATATTCCAGCGAGCGTTTTGCCGCCTCGACCTTGCCACCCGTAAAATCATCGGGCGATGGCACCACTCCGGTGATCGGCAGCACGTCTTCGGGGCTGGTCCCCCAAGTCACCACGGGGGCGATATCCTCGCCGCGCAGGGTGATGACCTTGTCGAACTGTGCGTCGTCGTCGGTGTAAAGCGTCTTCCACCACGCCAGCGCCGCTTCCCACTGCGCCCCCTTTGGTGCGTGGGGCCGGCCCATCACATAGGCATAGGTCGTCTCGTCCGGTGCGATCAGGCCGGCACGCGCGCCGCCTTCGATCGCCATGTTGCAGACGGTCATGCGGCCTTCCATCGACAGCGCGCGAATCGCCTCGCCGCAATATTCGATGACATGGCCGTTGCCGCCCGCCGTTCCGGTCGCGCCGATCACCGACAACGTGATGTCCTTGGCGGTGACACCGGGGCGCAGCCGCCCGGTGATTTCCACCTTCATGTTCTTCGATTTCTGCTGGATCAGCGTCTGGGTGGCCAGCACATGTTCCACCTCCGAGGTGCCTATGCCATGCGCCAGCGCGCCGAAGGCGCCATGCGTCGCGGTATGCGAATCGCCGCACACCACCGTCATGCCGGGCAGGGTCCAGCCCTGTTCGGGACCGACGATATGCACGATGCCTTGGCGGACGTCCGACACCGGATAATAGACGACACCGAAATCGCGCGCATTCCTGTCCAGCGCCTCGACCTGAATCCGGCTTTCATCATTGTCGATATGCACATCGCGACCTTCGGTGGTCGGCACGTTGTGGTCCGGCACCGCGATGGTCTTGCCGGGTGCGCGCACTTTGCGCCCCGTCATCCGAAGCCCCTCAAAGGCTTGCGGGCTGGTCACCTCGTGGACCAGATGGCGGTCGATATACAAAAGGCAGGTGCCATCATCGGCTTCGTGCACGACATGGGCGTCCCAGATCTTGTCATAGAGTGTTTTATAAGACATGGCTCTCTCTCGGGCAGATGGCTTGAAGGGAACGGTAAAACGCAGGCGCAGGCGGCCGTCAGCCGCGCGCCAGCACCGACAGCGTCGCGCCATGGAACCGCCAAGGCAGGCGCGCGTGGTCGTCCATGTCGAAGAACCGCATCATGGCCAGACGAGTACGCCCATCCCTCCGACAATTCAAGACAGGGCACGGGGCAAGACTGGGCACGGGTCAATCCCGGCCCGCAGATTGCGTCCGGCACCCCACCGATCCGCCCGCACGCGACGTGACGTTGAGGTTGCGCCCCGGCGGTGGTACATTACCGCCAGTGCTCTGCGCCGGGGCTGGATCGGCGCGCAACCCAGGAGGACGATGTCCTGTCTCATTCTGATCCTTCGACCGGGCTTCCGGTCGGACCTCGGGCGGCTCGCATGAGCGTCCCGAACACCGCCGCCGAAAACGGTCTGACAAGCGAGGCGCTGCTTGCCGCCATCCTTGCCTCGCTCGATGACGACAAGGCCGAAGAGGTTGTGTCGATCGACCTGCGCGGCCGGTCCGACATGGCCGATTACATGGTCATCTGTTCGGGCCGCTCGACCCGGCAGGTCTCAGCCCTGTCCGAAAAGCTGGTGGACCGGCTGAAGCAGGATCATGGGCGCCTGTCCCGGATCGAGGGCAAGGAAACCGGCGACTGGGTGCTGATCGACACGGGCGATGTGATCGTCCATGTCTTCCGCCCCGAAGTGCGCGAATTCTATCAGCTGGAAAAGATGTGGATGCCCGCCGGATCGCGGATGCCCGCCGGGCTCTGATGCGGCTGCATGTCTGCGCCGTAGGCCGGTTGCGTGCCGGTCCCGAGCGGGTGCTGACCGACGATTACATCGCCCGCTTCAACCGCGCGGCCCGGCCCCTTGGCCTGGGGCCGCTGGTGGCGCATGAGGTTGAGGACCGTCGCGGCGGCGGTATGGCCGCCGAGGCCGATCTGCTGGCCCGTGCCATTCCCCAGGCAGCCCTGATCGTGGCGCTGGATGAACGAGGCCAGATGCTGACCTCGCCCGATTTCGCGGCCCGCATGGCTGGCTGGCGCGACGCGGGCCGCGCCGATCTGGCCTTTGTCATCGGCGGGGCAGACGGGCTGGCCCCCGCGCTGCGCGACCGGGCCGATCTTTTGCTGTCCTTCGGTGCCATGGTCTGGCCGCACATGCTGGTGCGGGCGATGCTGGCCGAACAGATCTACCGCGCTGCAACGATCCTGTCGGGTGGTCCGTATCACCGGGTTTAGCGGGTGGCACAAAGCAATCCGCAATTTTCCTATATCTCTGTTTCCCCATCTCGCCAAAGCGAGACGGGACACGACGCCTGTCCGGGGCAGGCGCGTTGCGCCCCCGCCCAGTCAGCTGCGCCCCTGCGTTGTCCGCGTTGAACTAGCCTAGCGGCGCTGCGGCTTGCGACTTCACGCCGGAAGCCTCCCACGTACTGCCACTGGCAGCCTGCCGGACGTGCCTTCGGCGCACGACCCGCCAAAGCTGGTTCAACCTGAACCGGCCCCCCAAAAAACACCCCGAGGTTGCCCCAAGCCAAGCGGCGGCGTAGAACCATCCGACCGTTGCGAAAGGCCCGCCAATGCTCGTCCCGAAACCCGTTGTCCTGTGCATTCTTGACGGTTGGGGCCTGCGCGAGGATCGCACGGCGAATGCACCCGCCCTTGCCGATGTGCCGAATTTCAACCGCATCTGGGCCGATTGCCCGCATTCCACCCTCACCACCTTTGGTCCTGATGTCGGCTTGCCGACCGGGCAGATGGGAAATTCCGAAGTTGGCCATACCAATATCGGCGCAGGCCGCGTCGTGGCAATGGATCTTGGCGCGATTGACCTTGCCATCGAAACCGGCACCTTCTTTCGCAACCCGGCCCTGCTGGACTTCATTGCGGCGCTGAAAGCCTCGGGCGGGACGGCGCATCTGATGGGGGTCGTGTCGGATGGCGGCGTGCATGGCCATATCCTGCATCTGCTCGCTGCTGTCCGCGCGCTGACCGGGGCTGGTCTGCCCGTGGTAATCCACGCCATCACCGACGGGCGCGATGTGCCGCCCTCCTCCGCTGCGGGGTTCATCGCGCAATTGCTGGACGGACTGCCCGATGGCGCACGCGTCGGCACCGTCACGGGCCGCTACTATGCGCTTGACCGCGACAACCGCTGGGAACGGGTGGCGCGCGCATATGGCGCGATCATCAACGCCAGCGGCGCCGAGGCGCCAGACGCAACCGAGGCCGCCGCCGCCGCCTATGAGCGCGGCGAAACCGATGAATTCATAGCCCCTACCGTGATCACGGGTTATGGAGGCGCAAAAGACGGCGACGGCATGTTCTGCCTTAACTTCCGGTCCGACCGGGCGCGTGAAATCCTGTCGGCCTTCGGCACGCCCGGATTTCTGGGGTTCGAGACCGGCCCGCGCCCGCGCTGGGCCGCGATGCTGGGCATGGTGGACTATTCCACCGATCACAACGCCTTCATGACCGCGGCCTACCCCAAGCAGACTCTTGTGAACACGCTGGGCGAATGGGTCGCAGCCCGGGGCCGCACCCAGTATCGCCTCGCCGAGACCGAGAAATATCCCCATGTCACCTTCTTTCTGAACGGTGGCAAGGAACCTCCCCTGCCGGGCGAGGATCGCTACATGCCGAAATCGCCCAAGGTGGCGACCTATGATCTGCAACCCGAAATGTCGGCCCCCGAAGTGACCGACTACCTCGTATCCGCCATCCGCCACGGCTATGACCTGATCGTGGTGAATTTCGCCAACCCCGACATGGTGGGTCATACCGGCGATCTTGCCGCCGCCATCGCGGCCTGCGAGGCGGTGGATACGGGCCTTGGCCGCGCGCTGGGCGCATTGCAGGCGGCGGGGGGTGCCATGATCGTCACCGCCGACCATGGCAATTGCGAAACGATGGTCGACCCGGTGACCGGAGAGCCACACACCGCCCATACCACCAACCCCGTGCCGGTCATTCTGGTCGGCGGTCCCGACGGCGCGCATCTGCGCGACGGCGGCCGCCTTGCCGATCTTGCACCGACGTTGCTGGAACTGATGGGTCTGCCCCAGCCGCCCGAGATGACCGGCCTCAGCCTGATCGCGCGATGATCCGCACGCTTGCCCTTGCCCTGTCGCTTGCCCTGCCCGCCGCAGCGCAAGAGGTTGCAACCACCACGGCCTCTGCCGCCGCCAATCTGCAAACCGCCATCGCCGCGATGCAGGAGGCGACCGGCGCGCGCGACCGGGTTGCAGCACTGACCCGGACGATTCGCGCCTACGAACAGGGCCTCGATGCGTTGCGCGAAGGGCTACGGCAGGCCACCATCCGCGATGCAGCGCTGACCCTTCAGTTCGAGGCGCAGCGTGACCGGATCGCCCAACTGATCGGTGTGCTGGGAACCCTGCCGACCGATCCCGGCCCGCTGTTGCTGCTGCATCCCACCGGCCCGCTTGGTACCGCCCGGTCGGGCATGATGCTGGCCGAAGTGACACCGGCCCTGCAGGCCGAGGCTGAACGGCTGCGCACAGAACTGCAGGAAATCCGCGATCTGCGCGCGGTGCAGCAGGCGGCGGCTGATACATTGTCCGCCGGCCTTGGGGCGGCACAAGAGGCGCGCTCGGCGCTTAGTCAGGCTATTTCCGACCGCACCGACCTGCCGCTGCGCTTTACTGAAGACCCCGAGGCACTGAAAGGATTGCTGGAAAGCGCCGACACGCTGGAGGCCTTTGCCGGCGGGCTTGGCATCGTGGCCACAGAACCTGATGCGCTGCGCGATATCGCCTCGGTCAAGGGCGCGCTGCCGCTGCCCGCACTGGGCACTATCCTGCGCCGCCCGGACGAGGCCGACGCCGCCGGTATCCGCCGCCCCGGCCTGACCATCGCTACCCGCGCCCGCGCGCTGGTCACGGCGCCCTGGCCAGCCACCATCCGCTACCGCGGCCCGCTGCTCGACTACGGAAATGTGATGATCCTTGAACTCGGAAGCGGCTATCTGATGATACTCGCCGGGCTTGAGACGGTTTATGGTGAGGTCGGAGAGGTGGTTCCCGCAGGTGCGGCACTTGGCCTGATGGGCGGACCCGAAGCGATGGCGAAAGAGTTTCTGGTGGCATCGCAAGAAGGCGGTGGCGCGGGCGGCTCCGAGACGCTTTACTTGGAACTGAGGCTAGGCGCCGATCCGGTCGATCCGACCGAATGGTTCGCCGGGACAAAAGAATAGGATCGAGACGCGATGAGGAAATTCGTGATGGCCGCCTTGGGCGGGACAGTGGCAGGTGCCTTGCTGACAACGCAGCTGGCCGGGCCACTGATCGCGCAAGAGGCTGAAAAGACCAGTTCCGTCTACGAACAGCTCGACCTGTTCGGCGATATCTTCGAGCGTATCCGTGGCCAGTATGTGGAAGATGTCGACAGCAAGAAGCTGATCGAGGCCGCGATCAATGGCATGCTTACCTCGCTCGATCCCCATTCCAGCTATCTGCCCGCCGATGATTTCGACGACATGCAGGTGCAGACGCGCGGCGAATTCGGCGGCCTCGGCATCGAGGTGACGCAGGAAGATGGGTTTGTGAAGGTGGTGTCCCCGATGGATGACACCCCGGCGGCAGCGGCGGGCATCCTGTCGGGAGACTTCATCACCCAGGTGAACGGCGAAAGCCTGCTTGGCCTGCTGCTGGACGATGCAGTTGAAAAGATGCGCGGGCCGGTCGGCTCTGAAATCGTGCTGACCATCGTGCGTGAAGGCGTGGCGGAACCGTTCGATGTCTCGCTGATCCGCGACACGATCAAACTGACGGCCGTGCGCAGCCGCGTGGTGGGCGACGCGGTGGTGCTGCGGATCACCACCTTCAACGATCAGACCTTCTCCAATCTCGAGGCGGGCCTGAAGAAGTCGATCGAAGAACTGGGCGGCATCGAGAATGTCAGCGGCATCGTGCTTGACCTGCGCAACAATCCCGGCGGGTTGCTGACCCAGGCGATCAAGGTGTCGGATGCCTTCCTCGACAAGGGTGAGATCGTGTCGACCCGTGGCCGCAGCCCCGAAGACGGCGAACGCTTCAACGCCGAACTGGGTGATCTGGCGCAAGGACTGCCGATTGTCGTGCTGATCAACGGAGGCTCTGCTTCGGCGTCCGAGATTGTGGCAGGTGCGTTGCAGGATCACCGCCGTGCGGTGGTGGTGGGAACCAAGAGCTTTGGCAAAGGGTCGGTCCAGACGCTGGTGCCGCTGCGCGGCGATGGTGCCATGCGCCTGACAACGGCGCGTTATTACACGCCGTCAGGCCGCTCGATCCAGGCGCTGGGCGTGTCGCCCGATATCGTGGTGAACCAGCCCGCCGTTGCGGCACCGATCGAAGGCGAAGCCGCCGAAGATGCGCCGTTGCGGTCGGAGGCGGATCTGCGCGGCACACTGTCGAACGATTCGATGACCGATGACGAAAAGAAGGTCTATGAAGAAGAACAGGCCCGCGCCATCGAGGCCGCCAAGCTGCGCGATGAGGATTACCAACTGGCCTACGCGGTTGATATCCTGAAAGGGCTGTTCTCGATAGCACCGCAACCCGAGGTCGCCGCTCAGGCCGTAGAATAAGGAAGCGGGGCCGGGCAACCGGCCCCCGCAAGAGATCCCCATGACCCAGTCAAACGATCTTCCCTACCGACCCTGCGCGGGCATTGTCCTGATGAATGCCCAAGGGCTGATCTTTGCGGGCCAGCGCCTCGACAGCCCCGTGGCGGCGTGGCAGATGCCCCAAGGCGGCATTGACGGGGACGAGAAACCCCGCGCCGCCGCCCTGCGCGAGCTGTTCGAGGAAACCGGCATCACGCCTGATCTTGTGCAGTCGGTGGCCAAGACCCATCACTGGATTACCTATGACCTGCCGCCGGACCTGCTGGGCAAGGTCTGGGACGGCAAATATCGCGGCCAGCGACAGAAATGGTTCCTTTACCGCTATCTTGGCACCGACGATCAGATCGACATCGCCACCGACCACCCCGAGTTCTCGTCCTGGCACTGGATCGACGCTGATACGCTGGTGCAGGGAATCGTGCCGTTCAAACGCGCGGTCTATGCCCAGGTGATAGCCTCGTTCCGCGCCTATCTGGCCTGAATGCCGCATCGGCCTGGCACGCAGCGCCGCAACGCAAAAGGCCCCTGCGACAACCGCAGGGGCCTTTTCGTATTCCAGCGAGTTTCCCGGTGCCGCAGATTGGGTGGGGGCTAAAACAGTCCGCGACACCGGGCCGTACTCACTCGCTACATCCTCTTTGTGACCCCCCATTGCGGCGGCGAAACGGAGCGCTTCGGGATTTTCGGGGGTCATTCCATGGCGCAAATCAGGCAAGCGCGAGTGGCCGGCACAAGCCACACTTGATTTGACCCCGTTCGTCGGTAATCTGATGGTATGACGCTTCAGTCGCCGACGCCTTTTCCCCTGTCTGCCCGCCTGTCCGAGGAGGTCAGTTTTGATCGCAGGGAACTTGGTCTGATCCTGTCATTGTATGGCCGGATGGTCGCAGCCGGCGAATGGCGCGACTATGGCATCTCGTCCCTGCGTGATCTGGCCGTGTTCTGCGTATTTCGCCGCACTGCGGAAAACCCGCTTTACCGCATCGAAAAACGCCCCAGACTGCGCGCCAAGCAGCAGCTTTATGCGGTAGTGGCGATGGACGGACAGGTCGTCCGGCGCGGCCCCGACCTTGGCGTGGTTCTGAAGGTGCTGGAACGCAAGCTGATCCGGCCGGTCGACTGAGGCAGTGTGCGGGCTGCAATGCGGATGCCGCAATCCGCCCGCCGCAATCCGCCCGCCGTAGTCCAAACGAGGCCCGTACCGGGCCAAGCCTTTTGCCTCGCCATTCGCGGGGCGAATGGCTCAGGCGGCTCCGCCGGGGGTATTTGAGCCGAAAAGAAACCCCGGCGGCGGGCTTGGTAGGTACTTGGCCGCATCAGCCCGCGGAGGTGTCCAGACAATGCCGCCGGAAGGCCCGCTTGAGCATGTCAAGCTCGGCCCGCAGCAGGTCAAGCTCGGCGCGGATGTCATCCTCCATCGGTACCCCGGCGATGATGGTGAAATGGCCCAGCACCGCACCTGTGGTTTTTTCGCGCAGAACGAAGGTCTGCACCCCGTCGGACAACAGTTCCATCGGGATCGGTACGCGCAGCGCCCAGTCCTGCCCCTGTGCCGTGACGCTTAGGCCGGGCAAGACGACCTTGCCGTGCAGCACTTCGACCTGAGGCGCCTCTGGCCCGGCCTTCAGCAGTGCGTTCCAGACACCGGCCCTGATCCGCCCACCTGTCAATGTCGCAGCCATCGCACCCTCCGTTACAGATCGGCGCGCGGGCGACGGGTGAATGTCACGTCACGCAGGATGATCTGGTTCATCTGCGGTCCCTCGAAAATCAGATCGACCCACAGCTTTTCCACCCGCTTTTCGTTCATCTTGGTATAGGCAAGATCAAATTCCACCATCACCTCTGCCGCGTTCAGCGGCAATTCCCGCACGATCTGCTCCAGGTTGGGTCCGTGTTTGATGTTCAGCCGCGCGAAGATTTCCAGCGGCTTTTCCACCTCGACGATCGCCGTCATGCGGATCACATGGCGCAGCTTCAGCCCGCGCACCGCGTCATCGGGCAGATCGAGGACCAGCGACAGGAAGCTGCCATCAAAGCGGAACACATCCATCCGCATGCCGAAGGGGGCCAGATCTTCTTCGCGCGCATTGCGGATCTGACGAAGGGTCAACTCGCTGGCGCGGCAATCGTGAAACACCGTGGCCCCTTCGACGATCTGCGCCTTGCTGGGCACCGATGAGAGGCCCGGCACAGCGATTGCACCCTTCCACAGGGGCGGTCGCCAGGCCCAGTCGGTTCCCATCGGGCGCAGGATGGCGTTCGATCCGATCACCGGCAGCGCGAGCCGCCCCTCGGCCACATGCAGCACCCGGTCCAGATGCCGCCGCATCCTCCAGGCGCGGCCCCGCAGCATCCGCAGCGCCTCCAGATCCATCGCCTCGGCGCCGTCGCCCAGCCGCGACCAGCGCCGGAGCGCGCCGCGGTGCCAGAATCGGTCAAGAAACCTGTCGATTGCCTTTGCCATACGCCCGCCAGTATCGTGCCGCTGTTTCCACAACGGTCAACCCGCTGAGTTATCGCGTCATTCTGGCCCAGATTCTACTTAAAACCCTTGCCGCAGGTTGAAATTACTCTGGCCTGGCCCCGTGCGCCGGCCGTTCTGACTGATCTTGAGGTTTGGCGTGACGTTCGGGCTGCCGAAGCGTAGCCTCCGGAGTGTCTTGCACGTTTTCGGAAAGCTTCATGCCATGACCGTGACGACCGCCGATGACATCCTTGCCTTCTGGTTCCCCGACGGACCGGACCCCGAGCCTGCTGCCCATCTCGGTCACTGGGTCTGGCGGATGCGGGGCGGCGCGCATCAGGCGGTGATCGACGGATATTCCGATGTAACCCGCGCCGCAGTGCTTGGCAGCCTCGACCATTGGGCTGCGACGCCGCGCGGTCGTCTGGCCCTCATCATCGTGCTGGACCAGTTCTCGCGCTCGATCTGGGCGGGACTGCCGGAGGCCTATGCCCAGGACGCCAAGGCGCTGGCCCTGTGTCTGGAGGGTTTCGACAACGGCCACTACGACGCGCTGGACAACGTCTGGCAGAAGGCGATGTTCATGCTGCCGCTTGAGCATTGCGAATGCCCCCGACATCTTGCCAACCTTGACCGCGTCATCGCCCTGCGTCTTGAACTTCCCCCGGAGGCACCGGAGCGGCTGCGCGCCTCCTACACGGCAGCCATCGAGCAACCCCGCAAGCATCGCGCCGTGATTGCCGCGTTCGGGCGGCACCCGCACCGCGGTCCTCGGGCGCGCCTCGACGCCTGGCGAACAGACCTATCTTGATCAGGGCAATTCCCCGCATCAGTCCGATATCAGCGCCCTCGTTGCGCCGAAGGCGTGAGCGGTGCCGCTGTTCAGCCCGCCATTGCGGCGACCGGGTCGGCGGGTTCTCCGCCAATCGCATCCCAGAAATCCGCCCGCAGGTTCATATGCGGGAACGGCACGTCCGGCACCGCCACGCCAAGGAACGCGCACAGCGGACCCCAGCCTTCCGCGACATTGAACACCAGCAACCGTTCTGGCGGAATCGCCGCCTTCACATCCTCAGTCCGCTTGCGGAAGGCGGCAATCGCCAGATCATGGTCCAGCGGGTCGCCCTTGAAGGTATCGCGCCGGACGCCCTGAAAGTTCGCCGTCAGCATGTCCGCGATATGGGGCGGCAGCGGCATCGACGGATAAGTAACACTCAGCTTGCCGATGGTTTTTGAAAAGCTCTTCCACCACGCATCTTCCGGTCGTACCGAATGGATCACCTTGGCATCGGGAAAGGCCGCCGCCGCCTCGCGCCAGAAATGCGCGCCGGGCCAGTCGACCTGCGCGTTGTAGCCTGCATACATCGTATCCCAATCCACCGGCTTGCCCGCGAAG
>JANNWS010000120.1:0-1776 GCA_031408575.1 Rhodobacterales bacterium | reverse complement strand
CGTATCCCCGGCCCCGGTGACGCGGGTGACAAGCACCGGGGGCGGGGCATCGGTCACCACGCCGTGCCCCGTCCGGCCATCGGCGCAGGCCCGTCCGCCATCGGTGACCAGCACCCGTGCGGCCCCGCGCGCCATCAGGCCGCGGGCGGCGTCAGGGGCCGTGTCGAACCGGGTTTGGCACAGCAGGCCCGCCTCTTCGAGATTGACATACAGCGTGGCATTGGGGTGCGACAGCAGCGGCAGCAGGCGTTCGGCCTTGCCGGGGCTGGCGGGGGCCACGCGCAGATCGGCGTTTGCAAACAGCGGAGAGGCCACGATATCGAACAGCAGCGCCTCGGTCAGATTGCCGTCAAGTGCGATGGGGCCGGACCACGGGGTTTGCACGCGCCCGAGGAGGCCGTCGGCAAGCGGGGCAAGGATGCGATCTCCCGCCGCTTCCAGCGAATGGGCGTCGGCGACAGCAGCGACAAGGCCGCCCGCGCCTTCAATCGCCATGTAGCGATCGGTCGGCAGATCGGCAGAGCGGTAGAGCAGATCGGTGACGATGCCCATGCGGCGGCAGGCGGACACCAGTTCCTCGCCCTCGGCGTCCTGCCCCACGGCCGACAGCAGCGCGGGGCGCAGACCAAAGCGGCGCAGCGTCATCGCGATGTTCAGCGCCACTCCGCCGGGCAGGCGGGTGATGCGGCCCGGCACGTCCGAGCCAAGCCGCATCGAGGTGGCAGACCGCCCGATGATGTCCCACAGGACCGATCCGATGCACAGGATGTCTGGGGCTTGGGTCATGCGCGGGGTTTTGGCCTGCCCGCGCGTGTCGCGCAAGGGGGAAGCTGCCATGGCAGCTCTGGCGGTGGTGCGGTCACGCGGATGTGCAAAAAACCAACGGCGGTCAGGTGCGCAGCCCGGTTTCTTCGAGCAGCCCTTTGCGTTTCGCCTCATAGTAATAGCCGCGGGAATACCAGCCGACCGCCTCGTCGCGGTCGCCGTCTGACACGAGCCATGCTCCGCGCAGATATTTCACGCCGTATTTTAGGTTGGTTTCCGCGTCGAGCAGACCGTCGGGATGCCCTGAATAGCCCATCGTTCCCGCCGTGCGCGGATCAATCTGCATCAGCCCGTAATAGCGCCCGTTGCGCGCGCCGGGATTATGGCTGCTTTCGCGGATCACGATGCGCTGCACAAGATCGACGGGGACGTCATATTGGCCGGCATATTTCTCGATCTGGCGGCGCAGTTCGGGGGTCTCACCGGGGTAAAGGTCATTGCGCGACACCTCATCGCGGTTGCGGCGACCGCAGGCGGCAAGGGTTGTGGCCAGCAAGATAAGGGCGGTGCGGCGGTTAAGCGGGGTCATTGTGATCTTTCGGTAGTGTCAAAGCGGGTGATAGCGGCCCCGCATCGCTGGCGAAAGCCCATCGTCGTGCCATGCGCGGCGGGCTGCCGATGCGGGTTAGACCTTTGGCGCGCTTTGCGCCACTGGCCCGGCCTGATAGACTATGGAAATGACCGTAAGAATTGACAGCAGGTTGCCCGCGTGATGCAGCACCGCCCGCTTGAAACCGCGCTGATCGTGGATGACCACCCACTGTTTTGTGACGCGCTGGCGATGACGCTGCGCGCAATCGCGGGTATCAAGGTGATTGAAACCGCCGACCGGCTGGAGGCGGCGCTGGCGCGACTGGACCGCCAGCCGTTGCCCGATGTGGTTGTGCTGGACCTGAACCTGCCGGATGTGACCGGTCTTGACGGCCTGATCCGGGTCCGGTCGGCGGTGGG
>JANNWS010000119.1:0-65286 GCA_031408575.1 Rhodobacterales bacterium | reverse complement strand
TAAAGCGTTTTGCGTTTGACTTGAATCGGGCGGGATTCCCAGGGCGGGTTTTGTGTGATTCACTTCCGACGGGAGGTGTCACATGGGCAAGGCATATTCGACGGACCTTCGGCAGCGTGTGTCGGACTACGTTGCGGCTGGCCATTCCTGTCGGGCGGCGGGGCGAGTGTTTGGGGTCAGCGCCAGCACAGCGGTGCGCGTGGTGGCCGAGGTTCGCGCCAAAGGGAGCGTGACCCCGAAGCGTCAGGGCCGAGCGCCGGGCACGGTCGGCAAACTTGCCCCCCATATTCTGTTTCTGGTCGAGGTCGTTCAGGCCGAGCCGGACATCACGCTGCGGGAGCTTTCGGGTGCTCTGAGCGGGGCATATGGCGTGACGGCCGAGCTGTCTTCGATCCACCGGGCGCTGGTCCGGGCCGGGCTGTCATATAAAAAAAGGCCTGATCGCGCAGGAACGCGGGCGGGTTGACCTGCGCCATATCCGGCACGAGTGGCTCACGCGACGCCAACCCCGGCTGCGTGCGGAGCCGCATCGACTTGTGTTCATTGACGAAACAGCGGTGAAGGCCAACATGACCCGCCTGCGCGGGCGTAGCATTCGGGGCGAGCGCCTGTTCGGCATCGCCCCGTTCGGGAAATGGCAGACCCAGACTTTCATCGCGGGTCTGACCTCGGCTGCGCTGATCGCACCTTGGGTGATCAAGGGCGCGATGGATCGCACCGCGTTCGACATCTACATCGAAACCCAGCTTGCCCCCATCCTCGAGCCTGGGACCGACGTCATCCTCGACAACCTGGCCACCCACAAAAGCCTCAAATCCGCGGCCCTGCTGAAACGGCAAAAGTGCTGGTTCCTGTTCCTGCCCGCCTATTCGCCAGACCTGAACCCAATCGAAATGGCCTTCTCCAAGCTCAAGGCCCATCTCAGACGCCTCGAAGCCAGAACCTACGACCAACTCATCCAGGCCCTCGGTGACATCTGCGGCCTCTACGATCCCGACGAGTGCTGGAACTTCTTTCAAGCTGCCGGATATGCGTCATGTTAAATGCAAAACGCTTTAAACACCCTCCAAGTCGCTTTTGCGCAGGCGCGGTTCAGCGCCCCGCTGATAGCTGCTTGGGGCGTCATGAACTTTCGGAAGTGCTCCACGGGTGGCCCCGCGTCTGTGGGTGGCTACGCGAAACGATCCTCCCATCCGCCGTCTGTAACTGGTGAGATAGACAAAGTTTGGTAAGTGGTCAGAACCGCTGAGTTTCCGCCTGGATTGCGCCTTCATCGGTAGGGTCAGAATCGGGTGGCGTGAAGATGGGGATGCCCACATTGGGCTGACCCGGAAAGACTTATGCCAGTATTGATTCTGCGCCGCGAGTGGCGCGTTGACGTTGCCCCGCTGCCCCGAGCGTACCTTTGCGATGTGCCTGTGGGATTCCGACTGATGGGTCTGCGTCGTCGCTACGTCTTACGCGAGCTGGCGCGACGACGTTCCTAACGGATTCGTTGACACCACCATCCAACCTCGGTTTCCTTCAATCTGGGATTCAGATGGGATGTTGTTGGTGGCTGTACGAGATAGGAAAGACGATCCAAGGTTGCCATTTTCGACATGGCAGGTGCTTGTAGGCGCCGTCAGCGTCGGCGTTACGGTCGGCGTTACAATTGTGGTTGGGCTGTGGGGGCTATCGACCTTCGTCCTTGGGACTGTGAAGGATGACATTGCGGCGATCCGGTCGGACGTCGATTCTCTGGAACAGAAGTCAGACACCACACTTGCGGACGTCAACGCGAAGGATAGTGAAGTCAGAGATCAGATCGCGAATCTGGTTCCGACGTTAACCGTCGTCGTGACGCGGCTGGAAGGCGTAACAGTGAATCTGAAGGGGTTGTCGACTGATGTTGCGTCTATCAGGAACGACCTAAACACCCTTCAAGTTGCTTTCGCAGAGGCCAACGCCCGACAGGTGAGTTTCGAGACATGGAACGTGGGTCGTAATGCCGTCGGCGAAAACCTCCCACCTGAGTGGAAAGCTGGGGATTCCGCAATCCGTAAGGACATCTTGGGATCGCCAAGCCCACTGAAATCTTGGGCTGACAAAGTGCTGCCCAAATGACGTTTACTTACACCATACTGATCCGACTCTTCGTGGTTAAGCAACAATCAGGCGCTCACCCATTAAGTTTTTAATTTTATTAAGAGATTTGGTGAGCGGGGGGGGGTTCGAACCCCCGACCCCATGATTAAAAGTCACGTGCTCTAACCAACTGAGCTACCCGCCCTCACCGTTTCGGGAAAAGCACAGGCTTTTCCCTGTCATGACCCCGGTGACAGGCGGCGCGACCAAAAGCGACATCCCGGGAAAGTCAGGGAAAGTCAAAGGCCGTCCGCCAGAGACACGGGTCTCGACAGGCCGCTACCTAGAAACTTCACCCCCCGGGGTCAAGGGCCAATCGGTACGAATAACCCGACGCTCTGGCAAAACGAGGGGAGCGGGAGTATATGCCCGCCCATGAACGCGCCCCACCCCAGCCCCGGCCTGCCCTTCATGAAAATGCACGGGCTTGGCAATGACTTCGTGGTGATCGACTCGCGCGGGCGCGGGGCGATTACCACGACTGCGCTGGCCCGCGCGCTGGGCGACCGCAACCGCGGCGTCGGCTTTGACCAATTGGCCGAAATCCGCGACAGCGACAGCGCCGACATTGCGCTCGATTTCTGGAACAGTGACGGAACCCGTGCAGGGGCCTGCGGCAACGCCACCCGCTGCGTTGCGGACCATGTGATGCAAGAGCTGGGCCGGAACACGATCAGCATGATCACCGCGCGGGGCAACCTTGGCGCGATCCGCCGTCCGGATGGCCTTGTCAGCGTCAACATGGGCCAGCCGCAGCTTGACTGGGCAGAGGTGCCGCTGGCCTGTGCCACCGATACCCTGCACCTGCCGCTGCCCGGCGCCCCCGTTGCGGTCGGCATGGGCAACCCGCATTGCATCCTGTTTGTCCCCGACGCCGAAGCCGTCGACGTGGCGGGCGAAGGCGCACGGCTTGAACGCGACCCGCTTTACCCCGAAGGCACCAACGTCGAGTTTGTCACCCTCAGCGCCCCCGACCGCCTGCGGATGCGGGTCTGGGAACGCGGCGCGGGCATCACACTCGCCTGCGGATCGGGTGCTTGTGCCACGGCCGTCGCGGCCCACCGGCGCGGCCTGACGGGGCGTCGCGTCACAATCGACCTCGACGGTGGCACGATGGAGGTGGACTGGCGCGATGATGGCGTCTGGATGACCGGCCCCACCGCACATGTTTTCGACGGCGTGCTGACCCCCGCCTTCCTTGCGGCCCACGCATGACCGCGCCGGTTTTCGCCACCCTCGGCTGCCGCCTCAACGCCTATGAGACCGAGGCGATGAAGGAGCTTTCCGCCGCCGCAGGTCTGCAAAATGCTGTCATCGTCAACACCTGCGCCGTCACGGCCGAGGCCGTACGCAAGGCGAAACAGGAAATTCGCCGCCTGCGCCGCGAGCATCCCGATGCCACCCTTATCGTCACCGGCTGCGCCGCCCAGACTGAACCCGGCACCTTTTCGGCCATGCCCGAAGTCACCAAAGTCATCGGCAACACCGAAAAGATGCAGGCCGCCACTTGGGCGGGCCTCAACGCGCCCGACCTGATCGGGCAAACCGAACGCATCCAGGTCGATGACATCATGTCGGTCCGCGAAACCGCAGGCCACCTGATCGACGGCTTCGGCCGCCACCGCGCCTATGTGCAGGTCCAGAACGGCTGCGACCACCGCTGCACCTTCTGCATCATTCCCTTCGGGCGCGGCAATTCCCGTTCGGTTCCCGCCGGGGTCGTGGTCGATCAGATCAGGCGGCTGGTGGACAAGGGTTTCAACGAGGTTGTCCTGACCGGCGTCGACCTCACCTCTTGGGGGGGCGATCTGCCCGCGCACCCCCGGCTGGGCGATCTTGTGCTGCGGATCCTGCGTCTTGTTCCCGACCTGCCGCGCCTGCGCATCAGCTCGATCGATCAGATCGAGGCTGACGATGCGCTGATGCAGGCCATCGCCACCGAGCCGCGGCTGATGCCGCACCTGCACTTGTCGCTGCAACATGGTGACGATCTGATCCTGAAACGCATGAAGCGCCGCCACCTGCGCGACGATGCGATCCGCTTTTGCGAAGACGCGCGCGCTCTGCGCCCCGACATGGTGTTCGGCGCCGACATCATCGCGGGCTTTCCGACGGAAACCGAAGACATGTTCGCCAATTCGCTGAAGCTGGTCGAAGATTGCGGCCTGACGTTCCTGCACGTCTTTCCCTACAGCCCGCGCAACGGCACCCCTGCCGCCCGCATGCCGCAGGTCAAAGGCCCCGACATCCGCAGCCGCGCTGCCCGCCTGCGCGCGGCTGGTGACGCGCGCCTGGCCCTTCACCTGTCACAGCAATCCGGCCAGACGCACCGCATCCTGACAGAAAGCCCCCGCATGGGCCGGACCGAGCAATTCACCGAAGTCGCCTTCGCCTCTGACCGCCCCGAAGGCACAATCGTCACCGTCACGATCACCGGTACCACAGGCCAGAAACTCGCCGCCGCCTGATCCCGCGCCCAAAATCCTTTGAAGGATTTTGCCAAAAGTTTTCCAAAACTTTTGCCTACCCCGCCCGGATCGTATCCCCCGGCTGCAATGTCGGCGACAACTCCACAATCTCGCTCTCGCCCGTCCGCTTGCCCGCCACGATCTCTGCCGCAATCCGCCCGATTTCCAGCCGACAGGCGTCCATCGTCGCCAGCTTGCGCGGCAATCCGTCCAGCAATTCGACCCCGTTGAACCCGGCCAGGCCAACGCGCCCCGGCACGTCGATCCCTTCGTGCAGGCAATACAGCAGCCCTCCCGCCCCGATCATGTCATTCGAGTAATACAGGAAATCGAGGTCCGGCGTCCGCTTCAGGATCGCCGCCGTCATCTCGCGCCCCTTCAGCAGTGCCGATCCCCCCGAATAAAATTCGCGGTCTGCCAGCGTCAGCCCCGCCTTGGCCAGCGCGCCTTCAAAACCTTCCAGCCGTTTGCGCGCGCGGTGGTCATGCGGCATCATCGTGCCGAGAAAGCCGATCCGCCGATACCCCGCCGCAACAATCGCTTCGGCCATCTGCCGCCCGGCGCGCTGGTGCGAAATGCCAACGGCGCTGTCCACCGGCGTGCCATCCACATCCATGATCTCGACAATCGGGATATCCGCATTTTCCAGCATCGCCCGCGCCGCCGCAGTATGCTCCAGCCCCGCAAGGATCACGCCCGAGGGCCGCCAGGACAGCATTTCGTACAGCACCGCCTCTTCGCGCTCGGGTGAGTAATTGGTCACACCGACAACCGGCTGCAGCCCGGTATTCTCCAGCGCGTCCGACACGCCCGTCATCACTTCGGGGAACACCATGTTCGACAGCGACGGGATGATGACGGCAACAAGGTTCACGCGCTGACTGGCGAGAGCGCCTGCGATCTTATTCGGCACATAGCCCAGGGCGCGCGCCGCCTCCAGCACGCGCACCCGTGTTGCTTCCGACACATCGCCCCGGTTGCGAAGTACCCGGCTGACGGTCATCTCACTGACACCCGACGCTTCCGAAACATCGCGCAGCGTCAAAGTGCGCCGACGGCTGGTGCCTGTGGTTCTTGTCACGCGTGACCCTTCCGCAACTGCCTGCCCCGTCTTGTTACCTGCGGCCTTGCTACCTGCAAGCTTGACCCTTGTCCAAGCGCGCGGTCTTGGCTATGTTACCGCTAACAGCAAAAGCTGACGACATCTGTTACGTCCTGCAAGCCTTAAATCGACGTGACAGACCCCAAGGGGGGTGGTGGGCCAAAACACACCCCCCTTACCAACCCCATGAGTTTTTCCGCCGAATGGCTTGCGCCACCCCCCATTTCCCCGCATGAAAGCGTGGACTGGCCCCGTAGCTCAGCCGGATAGAGCGACGGTTTCCTAAACCGTAGGCCGCGTGTTCGAATCACGCCGGGGTCACCAGAAATCCGTCGATCCACCCCCTCACATCACCCGGATCACATCCTTGCCCACCGCCAGCACATAGCCCCGGCGCGCAATGGTCTTGACCAGCAACTCGCTGACCATCTGGTTGCCCAGCGCATCGCGCAGTCGTTTCACGCGGGTCGCCCCCGCCGCTTCGTCGCAATCGGCCGCGTCGCGCCCCGAGATCATGCCCTCAATCTGCGCGCCGTTCAGCACTTCGTCGTCCATCCGCGCCTCGGCGAGCACCGAAAGCGTCTCGATCGCGGCCTCGGTCAGCGCAAATTCCATGTCGTTGATGTAAACCGACCGGCTTTCCCGCGCGATCAACAGTGAGGATACCTGTATCCCCGACCGCTGGATCGCGGAAATGCGCCGGTTCAGCGCGATGATCGTCACCAGAAACACCAGCGCCGCCAGCAGCAGTGCGGTCGCAAAGACCAGCAGCACGAAGATCACAACCCGGTAGCTTTCCAGCACCTCGGAAAACGCCGTGCCGGACTGCGCCAATATCTCCAGCAGCTTGATCTCGGCCCCCGACCGCAGGTCGCTTTCGACGAAAATGCGTTCCACCTTCGCGTTGAACGCGTTGGCGTCGGGCAGGTTGGCGAACAGGAACACCGCAGCCCCCAGCAGAACAGCCACGATACCCGCGATACCACCTGCAACCACGCTGTTGCCCGCGCGGAACGCGTCAGTAGCGGAGGAAGAACGCTCCGGCACTTTCTTTCCTTTCGTCCAGTCCTTCGGGACCAAAGATCGACACGATGCTCAGTAAAGTCCAGCCCGCCGCCGCCAGTCGCGGGGCCAGCGCCGCCGCCGCTGCGTCGCGCCCCGAACAGCCATCGTCCGGGATCTCGGCCACGCCATAAGCCAGCCGCAGCGGCGCATCCTGCTTGGCCTTGTAATCGGCATAGCAGGCGGCCTGCGCCGGGACGGCACAAAGCAGCGACAACAGCAGGGCAGCGGCAAGGGTGCGCATCATCGGCCTCCGGGACTGGACCGAATGATTGCGCGCAAACCGGCCGTCATTCAATGACAACCGGGCTTTAGCCGACTGTTATCGCATATCAGCCCGCCGATATTGCCTGTCCGAACCGTATCAGCAGACGGTGACTCATCGGTTCCGGCGCACGCTTTGCCCCGGACGCATCCAGCACAGGAGCACGCCATGACCACGCTGAAAACCTATCTCGCCAATACGCTTACCGCCGGTGCCGTGGCGCTTGTGGCAATCACCGCTGGCCCCGCCCCGGCAACGGCCGGCGACAAGGATCTGCTGCGAGCCCTCGCCGGAATCGCGGCCGCCGCGGTTTTCGTGGGGGCGATCCAGCAGAACCAGAACCGCAACCAGACAACGAGGGCCAATCGCCAGTACCAGTTTGCCCCGGTCGAACCCCGTTACCAAAGCGCCGATCGAGGCTGGGATGCAGACCGCGATTGGCAAAGTCAGAATGGTGCGCCCACCTACCGCGACGAACGTGGCGGCCCGCGCCTGCCCGCCACCTGCGCGCTGGAATTCGGCAGTGGCCCGCGCCCGGCCACCTATTACGCCGAATCCTGCCTCAAGCGCGAAGGCGTGGCCTACGCCCTGCCGCAGTACTGCGCCCAGCAGATTCGCAGCCGCGACTATCAGGGCCGCGTGTTCGAAGCCGAATGCCTGCAGGATGCAGGCTACCGCATCGAACGCTGGCGCTGAGGAACCTGCGGACCGTTGCCCCCAACGGTCCGCAGCGGGGGGGGTGGACGGGTGAGCAGCGTTCACCCCCCTTTTCATTTGCCGCCACATCGGCAAAATCATCCGGATGCAATCGCCGGATTTCCATTTCGAGAACGCCGCCCACGCCGATGGCGCGGCCCGTGTCGCCGGTGTTGACGAGGCGGGACGCGGTCCGCTGGCCGGTCCCGTCACTGCGGCTGCTGTCTGTCTTGACCCTGATCGCATCCCGCCCGGCCTGAACGATTCCAAACAACTTACCGCCCGCCAGCGCGATACCCTTTATGAGGCGATCATGGCACAGGCGCAGGTGGGCATCGGCCACGCGTCAGTCGAGGAAATTGACGCGCTCAACATCCTGCGTGCCAGCCACCTTGCGATGTGCCGCGCCATCGCGGCCCTGTCCATACTCCCAGACTTTGTGCTGATCGACGGCAACATGCTGCCGCGTGGTCTTGCAATCGGTGCTTTGGCCATCGTCAAGGGCGATGCCCGCTGCCTGTCCATCGCCGCCGCATCCATCATCGCCAAGGTGACGCGCGACCGCATCATGGTGGATTTGGCGCAACAGCATCCCGGCTATGGCTGGGACCGCAACGCGGGCTATCCCACGCAAGAACATCGCAATGCCCTTCAAGTACTGGGCGTCACCCCCGCGCATAGGCGTTCCTTCAGGCCCGTCCACAACATCTTGTATCAAGATGTTTCATAACCTGTTGATTCAATAAAGAATTTGACGGCGAATCAGGGATGACTCATCCTGCCCGTAACAAATCGGCAACCAATGCCGTGGGGACAGAGGCAGCATGACGAAGACCAGACAGCCGGAAGCACACGCACTTCCGTTGAACGAAATCCTTGGTGGCGACTGTATATCGGTGATGAACAGCCTGCCCGCCGGCAGCATCGACCTGATCTTTGCCGACCCGCCCTATAACCTGCAGCTCAAGGGTGAATTGCACCGCCCCGACAACTCCATGGTCGATGCCGTGAACGATCATTGGGATCAGTTCGCGAGCTTCGCCGCCTATGACCGCTTTACGACAGACTGGCTTGCCGCCGCCCGCCGCCTTCTGAAGCCGAACGGCGCGCTTTGGGTGATTGGCAGCTATCACAACATCTTTCGCGTCGGTGCGGCGCTGCAAGATCAGGGATTCTGGCTGCTCAATGACGTGATCTGGCGCAAGTCTAACCCGATGCCGAACTTCCGTGGCAAGCGCCTGACCAATGCCCACGAAACCCTGATCTGGGCCAGCCGGGACGAGGCCAGCAAATACACCTTCAACTATGAGGCGCTCAAGGAACTCAACGACGGGGTACAGATGCGGTCCGACTGGGTGATCCCGCTCTGCACCGGGGGCGAGCGGCTGAAGGACGCGAACGGCGACAAGGCGCATCCGACGCAAAAGCCCGAGGCGCTGTTGCACCGCATCCTTGTTGCCACGACCCATCCCGGCGATGTCATTCTAGACCCGTTCTTTGGCACTGGTACCACCGGGGCTGTCGCCAAGATGCTTGGCCGCAGTTTCATCGGGATCGAACGCGAAGAGGCCTACCGCACGGTCGCCGCCGACCGCCTTTCGCGTGTCCGCGCCTATGACCGCTCGGCGCTGGAAATCACCGGCTCGAAACGCGCCGAACCGCGCGTTCCCTTCGGTCAGGTCGTCGAACGCGGCATGTTGCGCCCGGGCGAAGTGCTGTCTTCGGCAGATCAGCGCCACACCGCCCGCATCCGCGCCGATGGCACGCTTATCTCTGCCGAAACCAAAGGCTCCATCCATCAGGTGGGTGCCGCGCTGGAGGGTGCGCCTAGCTGTAACGGCTGGACCTATTGGCACTTCAAGCGCGACGGTCAGATGATCCCGATCGACATCCTGCGTCAGCAGATCCGGGCCGAGATGGGTGATCCCCGCAGCCACTGACGCCACCCCGTACCGAACCGCCTGCATCCCGGTCATGCCCGGAATGCAACCTGGCCCGCCATGTCCGCATGGCGGGCCTCTTTTCATACGAATGCCGACTGCTATGCTGTCACGCAAGAGGTGACCATGAAACGGATATATATTGCATATGCCAACCTGTTCCGGTCGATAGGAGCAGGCTTTGCATCGCCCAACGTCCGCGTTCTGCTGTCGCTGTCCGCCATGGTCGCGGTCGGCGGAGCCATCGCCTTCACTTGGCTTGAAGAGTGGACCTTCTTCGATGCGCTTTACTTCTGCGTCGTGACCATGGCGACCGTGGGTTACGGCGATGTCGTGCCAGTCACAGACCTTGGCAAGATTTTCACCATCTGCTTTCTCTTTGTCGGCATCGGTTTTTTCGTGCTGACTGTGTCCACGCTGGCCCAGACCGTTCTGGAAGACTTCCGGCAGCGCCGAGAAAAGTAGCCCTATTGCGCCTTACGCCGCCCCGCGCGGCATTGGGTTACGCGCCTTGTTGTAGGGCTTCCAGTTGGTGATGTCGGGATAGTGCTGCATGCGCCATGCCTTCACCCTCGGGTTCATCACCCGTTTCCACAGCGGCGGCACCATCGCGAGGAACGTCATCACCGGATAGCCCCAGGGCAGTTGCGGCGCGTCCTGATCGCCATAGGTCTGCAACAGCGGAAACCGCCGGTCGGGTTTGTAGTGGTGGTCCGAATGGCGTGCGAGGTTGATCAGCAGCCAGTTCGACGCGCGGTAATCAGAGTTCCACGAATGGCGCGGCAGCACATGCTCATACTTGCCGCCCCCCAGATGCCGCCGGGTCAGGCCGTAGTGCTCGATGTAATCCACCAGTTCCAGCTGCCACACCGCGATGAACGCCTGCCACAGGAACAGCCCCAGCCCGATCCAGCCGCCAAGACCCAGCGCCAGAACCAGCATCGCGCCCTGCAATCCGCCATAGCGCCAGAACGGGTTGCTGCGATGCCACACGGGCAATTCCCGCCGCGCAAGCATCGCGCGCTCGGCCTTCCACGATGATCTTGCACATTGCCAAAGGACGCGCGGAAAGAACCGGTGGAAGCCCTCGTTGTACCGTGCCGTCACCGGATCGCGCGGCGTACCGATATAAAGGTGATGCACCCGCAGATGTTCGGACCGGAAATGCGAATACATCACCGAGGCCAGCAGCATATCGGCCAGCCAACGCTCGACCGCGGGCTTCTGATGCATCAGCTCATGAGCATATGTAATTCCGACGGTGCCGGAAATCACGCCCATCCCGAAGAACAGCCAGATCCGCTCGGCCCGCCCCAGATGCTCGGCCTGCGGCACATACCAGAGCAGCCAGACCAGCAGGCCGAATTGGACCGGAAACCAGATCAGTGTGATCAGCCGGTACCAGAACAGGCCGGCTTCGGGGGTCTCAGGGTCGGCATTGGCCTCATTGACCCCCTTAACTGCATCCAGAACCGTGAAAAGGCCCCAGGAACACAGCGGCACCAGCGCAATGGTCCAGCCGCCTTGCGTTGCCGCAAGAACAGCGACCGGAATAATGCCCAGCGACAGCCAGAAGGGCAGGGCGCGGGTAAAACGGGCCACGTCGCGGGCCGGGATCATTTCTATTGTCATACCTTCACCCTACCGCACATCACCGCCCGCTCAATGTGTCGAAAGCGCGTTGAACGCAAGGTCATGAGCCTTGCGCATCAGCGTCGGCAGATCGGCGGGCCGGAACGCGGCGCGCGGCACGAACACCCCGCGCGCGGACATCGCAGCCTCTGGCACATCGGCCGCTTCTACCGACAGCCGCAAATGGAAATGGGTGAAGGTATGGCGCACCTCGCCAACGCTGCGCCACTCTGCGTCCAACGGCGCAGCGCCGCCCGCCCCATCCCAATCCGTTCCGGGCCAGCCCAGCATCGCACCCAGCAACCCCCGCGCAGGCCGCGTCTCCAGCAGCATCGCACCATCCGCCCGCCGCGCGATCCAGACCGTGCCTTCGCGCACCGGTTTTGTTGCCTTTGCCGCTTTCCGTGGCAACTCGGACTGCACCCCCGCCGCCCGCGCCTCGCACCGCTGCCACCACGGACAAATCCCGCAAGCCGGGCTGCGCGGCGTGCAGATCGTCGCCCCCAGATCCATCACCGCCTGCGCATAATCCCCCGGTCGCAGTCCCGGCGTCAGCCCCGCCGCCAACAGCGTCAGTTCCGCCTTCGAGCCCGGCAGCGCCGCCTCGACCCGGAACATCCGCGCCATCACCCGCTCGACATTTCCATCCACCACCACTGCCGCCTCATCAAACGCGATCGCCGCAATCGCCGCCGCAGTGTAAGGTCCAATCCCCGGCAGCGTCATCAGCCTGTCGCGTGTCGCCGGGAACTGCCCGCCGTGATCGCGCACCACCGCGCGCGCACAGGCCAGCAGGTTGCGCGCCCGCGCATAATACCCAAGCCCCGCCCATTCCCCCATCACATCGGCATCCGCCGCCGCAGCCAGCGCGCGCACATCCGGCCAACGCTCCACGAACCGCCGGAAATACGCGCGCACCGCCGCCACCGTCGTCTGTTGCAGCATCACTTCTGACAGCCATACGCGGTAGGGATCGGGCTGCACGCCTGCCGCCCGGTCGGCGGGCGCGATCCGCCACGGCATCACCCGCGCATGGGCGTCGTACCAACGCAGCAAAACCTCGGCAAAATCCCCGTCACGCAATCTTTATCTCCCCTTGCGCGCCATTTGTCTGGCATGCGACGCCGACCCGATTAGAATAGCGGTGATCAAGGACAACACCAGATGACCCGCGCGCCCACCCCCTCGCAGCCCCCCAGCCGCCGTATGCGCGGCTTTGAGGCTACGTCTAAACTGCTGTCGGACCGCATCCGCAGCGCCGGCGAAAAGCGTGGCTTCGCGGTGGCCCGGCTGCTGACCCATTGGGCCGAGGTGGCGGGTGAAGACCTCGCCCGCATCACCCGCCCCGTCAAGGTCGGCTACAGCCGCGACGGGTTCGGGGCCACACTGACTCTGCTTACCACCTCGGCGCAGGCCCCGATGGTGCAGATGCAACTGCCGAAACTGCGCGACCGGGTGAACGCCTGCTACGGCTATGCTGCGATCTCGCGGATCGCGCTGACGCAAACAGCACCCATCGGCTTTGCCGAAGGGCAGGCGGAATTCACCCCGGCGCCGAAAGCGGCCCCGCAACCCGATCCCGCGATCACCGCCGAAGCTACCGCGACGGCGCAGGGCGTTTGTGATGACGGGCTGCGGGCCGCACTTGAATCGCTGACCCGAAATTTTCTCACACGAACAAAGACATGAAGAGGCAGAACATGGCCAAGAAACTCGGGCTTGCGGCACTGGCGCTGGTATTCGCCCTTGGCGCAGCACTCTGGATGGGCGAGGGGCGCAGCCCCGGCACGACCGCCCTTACCCCTCTTGCCGCTGTGGCACAGGAAACGACTGCACCCGCTGCCGATGCGGCAACCCCGGTTCCCGCCGTGCCGGACATGATCCTCGGCAGCACCGACGCGCCCGTCACACTTATGGAATACGCCTCTTACACCTGTCCGCATTGCGCCGACTTCCATGAGACAGTCTTCAAGGAGCTCAAGAAAGACTACATCGACACCGGCAAGGTGAAGTTCGTCTTCCGCGAGGTCTATTTCGATCGCTATGGCCTCTGGGCCGCGATGATCGCCCGCTGTGGCGGCGATACCCGTTATTTCGGCATCTCGTCGATGCTGTTTGACCAGCAAAAGGAATGGGCCGCCTCGGATGATCCGACAACGGTGGTCGAAAACCTGAAAAAGATCGGGCGCACGGCCGGGATGGACGATGCCACCCTGCAAACCTGCCTTGAAAATGGTGCGATGGCCGAGGCGATGGTGACGGCATTTCAGACCAATTCCACCGCCGATGCCATCGAAGGTACCCCCACCATCATCATCAACGGCGAAAAGCACGGCAATATGACCTATGAGGATCTGAAGAAAATCCTCGACGAAAAGCTCGGCTGACATGCCCGCCCCGCTTGCGGGCCTGAAGGTCATCGAACTGGCCCGCATCCTCGCCGGACCGTGGGTAGGCCAGACGCTGGCCGATCTTGGCGCCGATGTGATCAAGGTCGAGGCGCCCGAAGGCGACGACACCCGCCGCTGGGGCCCGCCCTTCATCGAGCGGGACGGCGACAGGTCCGCCGCCTATTTCCACGCAACCAACCGGGGAAAACGGTCGGTCACCGTCGATTTCCGCACACCCGAGGGGCAGGATACCGTCCGCGCCCTGATCAAGGATGCCGATATCCTGATCGAGAATTTCAAGGTTGGCGGCCTTGCCAAATACGGACTGGACTATGCCAGTATTTCCGCCCTCAACCCCCGCCTGATCTACTGTTCGATCACCGGCTTCGGCCAGACCGGCCCCTATGCCCACCGCGCAGGCTATGACTTCATCATTCAGGGCATGGCGGGCCTGATGAGCATCACCGGCGCGCCTGACGGCCAGCCGCAAAAGGTCGGCGTTGCCGTGACTGACATCTTCACCGGCATCTATGCGGCCACCGGTATCCTCGCCGCCCTGCACCAGCGTGGCCGGACGGGGCGGGGCCAGCAGATCGACATGGCGTTGATGGATGTGGCCACGTCGATCACAGCCAATCAGGCGATGAACTATCTTGCGACCGGCACCGCACCCGGCATGATGGGCAACGCCCACCCCAACCTTGCCCCGTATGCGGTGTTCGACTGCGCCGATGGCTGGATCATCCTTGCAACCGGCAATGACGCCCAATATCGCCGCCTCTGCACCCTGCTTGGCCTGCCCGCGCTTGCCACAGCCCCCGCCTATGCCACCAACGCCGACCGGGTGACAAACCGTGTTGCGATGACTGACGCCCTGACCGCCGCCACCATGCAATGGACCAAGGCCGCCCTGCTTGCCGCCTGCGAGGCCGAAGGCGTTCCGGCTGGTCCGATCAATGATCTGGCCGAGGTTTTCGCCGATCCGCAGACCCTGGCGCGGGGCATGCAGATTGAGGTTGCAGGTATACCGGGGGTCCGATCGCCCTTCGTGTTTTCAGACGCGCAACTGGACCTGAACCGTCCCGCGCCAAAGCTGGGCGAGCATCAGGCCGAGGTGTTGGAGTAGCAGCGGCGTATTATCCAGCCCGCGTCAAATTCCAAGCCGCCCCAATGCTGCATCCAGCGCTGCCCAGTCCGCCACCCGCAACCGCACCGGCAGCGTCAGCACCCGGTCCCGCCACGTCGCAGGCAGCCGTACTGCATCCTTTTCGGTCGTCACCAGTTGCGCGCCTGCCGCCTCTGCCTCCATCTCCAGCCGCATCAGCAGCGCCTCTGTCAGCGCCTGATGATCGTCCAGCCCTTCGCCACGCATCACCTCGGCCCCCAAGTCCCGCAGCGTGGCAAAGAACTTCTCCGGCTGCCCGATGCCCGCAAAAGCCAGCACGCGCGCCCCGGCCCAGTCCATTCCCGTGTCCAGCGGCTCCAGCCGCCCCGTCAGTTGCGGCACCGCGATCATGCTGCCCCAACGGGCCGCAAACGCGGCCTGCGCCGCTTCCCCGCCGATCGACAGCACCAGATCGGCGCGTGCGAGCCCCACAGAAACCGGCTCGCGCAGGGGACCAGCCGGCAGGCACCGCCCGTTCCCAAAGCCCAGCCCGGCATCCACCACCACCAGCGACAGATCTTTTGTAACCGACGGGTTCTGAAATCCGTCATCCAGCACCACCACCCCGGCGCCCGATGCTTCTGCCGCGCGCAGCCCCGCCGCCCGGTCCCGCGCGATAAAAACCGGCGCAAACGCGGCCAGCAGCAGCGGTTCATCCCCGACGTCCGCCGCCCTGTGCCGCGCCGGGTCTACCCGCAGCGGCCCTGCCTGCCTGCCGCCGTACCCGCGCGACACGACCGTAACCGCCACTCCGCGCGTCGTCAGCCGCTCGATCAGTGCGATCACCGTGGGCGTCTTGCCCGTTCCCCCGGCATTCAGGTTGCCAACGCAAATCACTGGCACCCCCGCCTTGTACCCCGTGGCGCGCAGCCGCCGCGCCGTCGCTGCCGCATACACCGACCCCAGCGGCCCCAGCAGGCGGGCCGCGAACGCGGGCCGGTCCGGCGATGTGAACCAGAACTCCGGTGCCTTCATCCCTTGGCCTCCATCAACTGGCGTACCACAAGCACGATCCGGTCAGTCACCTCGACACCCGCCGATGTCACGGCCCAGGCACCCTGCGCCAGTCGTGCCGCCCGGTCGGGTGACAGCAGGTCGGCCAGCCCTTCGGCCAATTCGGCGGGCGTTGCCACGGCGCGCGACGCCCGTGCTTCGGTAAGACGACTGAACACTCCGGCCCAGGCGCCGTGCAGCGGCCCGTGCAGAATGGCCGACCCAAGGGCCGCTGCTTCGAACGGATCGCGCACACTGCCGCCACCGTAAAGACTGCCGCCCAGAAAGGTGATCGGCGCAAGCCGGTACCAAAGCCCCATTTCGGACGGCACATCGGCCAGAAACACCTCGGTCTCCTCGTCGGGTTCCTCATCCGCCGACCTGCGGGCAACGGTCCAACCCTCGGCTTCCTCGATGTGGCGGGCCAGTTCTGCACCACGCTCCGGGTCTTCCGGCACGATGATCACCAGCAGCCGGTGCGCCAGCCGAAGCGCCGCGCGATGTGCCGCAATAACGGCGGCTTGCTCGGCCTCGGGCAAGCCTGCGGCAAGCCAGACCGGGCGCGTGTGGAATTGCCGGACAAGGGCCGCGCGTTCGGCCTCGGTGCAGGGCAGCACGTTCGATCCCTGTTCCATCCGCCCCTCGATCCGCACGCGGTCGCCCGGCGCACCCTTGCGTCGAAACAGCCGCGCGGCCGCCTCGTCCAACGCCATGATCTGCGTGAAATGGCCCAGTGTGTTTCGCATGACCCCCGGCCAGTAGCCCCTTGTCCCCGCCAGAAAAGCAGGATTTCGCGCATTCACCATCAACGTGGGAATCGCGCGAACGGCCATCTCATGCAGCAAGGCCGGCCGCAGTTCGCCATCTGACAGCACGCCAAGTTCGGGCCGCCAATGATTCAGAAAGTCGCGCGCCGCGGCGGGCGTATCGGGCGGAGGCACCACCTGGACAAGTCCGGCCTGTGGTGCCAGCGCCAATTCGCTGGTCAGCAAGATGACAAGCCCGTCTTCCTCGCGCAGGCGCCGTGCCAGTTCTGCCATCGCCCGCAGCGACGCCTCGGCAGGCGCATGCAGCCAGACCAGCCGGCCCACCGGCCGCTCTGTCCAAACCGGCAGAGGGCCAGCGGTGCGCGCCGCCAGCAACGAATACAGTGTCAGGCCAAGGGATGGGCGCATTCAGGTCAGCGTGTCATGCCCCGAACGCCTCGGTCGCCGACCCGGCGCTGCCTTCTTCGCGCAACCGGTGCAGATGAGCGATGAAATAGCGCATGTGGGCGTTGTCGACCGTGCGTTGCGCTTCGGCCTTCCAGGCCAGGAACGCTTCGGCATAGTCCGGGAAGATGCCAACCACATGAATGGCAGAGACATCGCGGAACACGGTTTTGGTAGGGTCGGTCAACTCGCCACCAAAAACGAGGTGCAGCTTCTGTGCCATGCGGTGTGCTCCGTATCTGGGAAATCTGCCGTCAGCGCGCACCCTAGTGCAAATCCGTGAAAAGTGGGAACCGGTTTTCCCGTCCGATCTGCGAATTGACAAGGGGTGGAGTGGCTCATTCCGCACCGTCATCGCCTGAAGCGATCAGGCACGGTCCGGGCATGGCAACGCTCGACCCCGCAGACCCCGACCGGACGGACCAAAAGCATGGGTCGGCGGGCGATTCTGCGCCCTGCGCCACGGCCAGAAGGGTCGGGCCCGACGCTTGCGGCGGTCGGCCAACCTCCGGCGCGCCCGCGGCCATACCCGGACAAAGCGCCAACTCCGTGCAGGGCTATACAGATGAGGATTTTCCGCGTAAGAGCCGCGTTCACGGTTCCGATCTTCCGGGGCAGCGCGGGCGAGGAGGCCCGGCTGTGAAGGGGAATGGACACCGATCCACGGGCGCTTAGGCTGCGCCCCCCTTCAAGGCTGAACTGAATGAACGACGATGCGATTGCAGCACCGCTTGCAGCGGCGCTTGCCGCCCGCGGCTACGAAACCCTGACACCCGTACAAAAGGCGATGCTTGCGCCCGAAGTGGCGGGCCGCGACGCGTTGGTCAGCGCCCAGACCGGCTCTGGCAAGACCGTGGCCTTCGGTATGGCCATAGCGCCCGATCTTCTGCGCGGCGCCGACCGCCTGCTGTTTGCAGATGTGCCGATGGCCCTCATCATCGCGCCCACCCGCGAACTGGCCCTGCAAGTCGCGCGTGAACTCGACTGGCTTTATGCCGAAACCGGGGCGCAGATCGCAACCTGCGTCGGCGGCATGGATTACCGCACCGAAAAGCGCGCGCTCGACCGTGGCGCGCATATCGTTGTCGGCACACCGGGTCGCCTGCGCGACCACATTGACCGCCGTTCGCTTGACCTCTCGGGCCTGCGCGCCGCCGTGCTGGACGAAGCCGACGAGATGCTGGATCTCGGGTTCCGCGAAGACCTTGAGTTCATCCTTGCCGCTGCTCCGGCGGAACGTCGCACAATGATGTTCTCGGCCACCGTGCCGCCCGCCATCGCGGCGCTGGCCAAGGATTTCCAGCGTGATGCGCTGCGGATCCAAACTCAGGGCGAGGCGCGCCAGCATGTCGATATCGAATATCGCGCGCTGAACGTCTCTACCCGCGACCGTGAGCATGCCATCTTCAACGTGTTGCGCTACTACGAGGCCCGCTCGGCCATCGTGTTTTGCAAGACCCGCGTGAACGTCAGCCATCTGTTCGCCCGCATGGCCAATCGCGGATTTCAGGCCGTGGCACTGTCCGGCGAACTCAGCCAGCAGGAACGCACCTCGGCGTTGCAGGCCCTGCGCGATGGTCGCGCCCGCGTCTGCATTGCCACTGATGTAGCCGCGCGTGGCATCGACCTGCCGGGGCTTGATCTGGTGATCCACGCCGACCTGCCCGCGAACTCTGAAACTCTGCTGCACCGCTCTGGCCGGACCGGCCGCGCCGGGTCCAAGGGCGTCTCCGCTCTGATCGTGCCGCAGGCCGAATTCAAAAAGGCGCAGCGCCTGCTGCAAGGGGCCAAGGTTGTCGCTGAATGGGCCAAGGCCCCCTCGGCGGATGAGGTGCGCGCCAAGGACGAGGTGCGCCTGCTCGATCACCCCGCCCTCATGCAACCTGTCTCGGATGACGAGGCGGCGATGGTTGCCGCGATCCTCGGTCGTGTCGGCCCCGATCAGGCGGCTGCCGCCTTCGCCCGCCTCTGGCGCGAAGGCCGCTCGGCCCCTGAAGAGCTGATGGATGCGTCCGGCCCCATCCCCAAAGCGCCGCTCCCGCGCGCCGAATTTGGCGCCTCTGTTTGGTTTGCCGTCTCGGTGGGCCGCTCGGGCCGTGCCGAAGCGCGCTGGCTGCTGCCCAAGATCTGCGACGGTGGCGGTATTACTAAAGACAGCATCGGTGCGATCCGCGTGCAGGAAGACGAAACCTTCGTTCAGATCGCCGTGGCCGACGCCGCCCGCTTTGGCGACAGCCTGGAACTTGAACCCGGTGTCACGCTGCGCCGGATCGCGGGCGAGCCTAACCTTGACGCGCCGGTCAAAGCCCGCGCCAAACTGCGCGAAGACAGCGCCGAGCGCAAGGTCTACACCCCCCGCCCGGTGAGAGAAGACGATGGCGCGGGCCGCAAACCCGCCCCCCGTGCCGCCGAGCCGGACTATGCCCGCCCCGCGCCCGGCGCGTTGCGCAACGATGACGGCGCCCCCCGCGCCGAGGCGCCGCGCAAACCCTATGTCAAGCGCGACGATGCAGCCAAGCCCTATGCCAAGCGCGACGATGCGGACCGGAAACCCTACGTCAAGCGTGACGACGCGCCCAAGCCCTACGCCAAACGCGAAGACGGGCCGAAAGCGCCCTACGCCAAACGCGATGGCGCGGCAAAGCCCTATGTCAGACGTGACGATGCGGCCAAACCCTATGCTCCGCGTGCAGATGCGGTCAAAAAGCCCTATGTAAAACGTGATGACGCGGCAAAACCTTATGCCAAGCGCGCCGATACTGATCGCAAGCCTTACGCCAAGCCCGCCGATGGCGCGGCCAAGCCCTATGCAAAGCGCGACGACGCCGACCGCAAACCCTACGTCAAACGCGCCGAGGGGGCAGCACCTTACACCAAGCGTGCCGAAGGCGCCGCGCCGAAACCCCGCTGGAAAGCCGAAGGCAGTACCGATGTCCGCCCGGCCAACGGCGAGCGTCCCGCTCCGCGTGCCAAGCCAGCTTTCGGCACATCGGCGGGCAGCAAGACCCACGGCAAACCGGCTTATGCCAAGAAACCCGCCGCACGTCCCGCCAATGCGTCGGACACGACCAAGCGCTTCGTCCCGCCGAAAAAACCGCGCGTCTGACCGCGTTCGATTTCATCTTTGCGAAAATATCCTCGCCAAAGGCAAGGCCCGCTCCGGCGGGCCTTTTTCTTATCGGGCAAGCCTTGCCATCAAGGCCCCGTGCAGTCCGGGTGACGCTGCCACCACGCCCGCCGCCTGCGGGTGACTGGCGTTGAAAAGGATGCGGTCTCCAACACGGTCGCTCACCATCGCCCCCGCACGTTCGGCAATCAGGCAGCCTGCAGCGATGTCCCATTCCCAGGTGTCGCGCAGTGTCAACATTCCGTCGAACCGACCTTCCGCCACCAGGCACAGCCGATACGCAAGTGACGCACGAAAACTGCGCTTCACCTCAGGCACGCCGCCCGGCCAGTGCTGGGCCGCCATGCTCGGTGCGGTCGCCAATACCGACGCCCCTTCGGTTCCGGCAATGCCGCTCGCCGCGATCTCGACCCCGTCGCACAGGGCAGGGCCGTGATCGCAGGCGGTGTAAAGCCGGTCCAGTGCCGGAAGATACACCACCGCCGCCGTCACCCGCCCGCCTTCCGCCACCGCCAGCGAATGGGCGAATGTCTCTTCTCCGGCCAGAAACGCCCGTGTCCCGTCGATCGGGTCGATGATGAACAGCCGCTCGGCATCCTGCCGCGCCGCCCCGTCCTCGGTTTCTTCCGATAGCCAGCCATAGTCAGGGCGCGCTGCACGCAATGTCGCCGCCAGCATGTCATTCACGGCAAAATCGGCCTCTGTCACCGGCCCATGGCCACCGCCCTTGTCCCAGAATTTCGGAGTCTGTTTCCAGAACCGCAGCGCAATCTCGCCCGCGGCCAGTGCAGCCTCGGTCAACAGGGCCAGATCACGCGCCGGCAAGGGTCAGCCCTTCGACCAGCAGGCTTGGCACCCGTGTCGACAGGTGGGCACGTGCATCGTTCGCCGGGGTGATCCGCAAAAGCATCTCGCGTAGGTTTCCGGCAACGGTCACCTCGTTGACCGCATGGGTGATCTGCCCGTTTTCCACCCAAAACCCCGAAGCACCGCGCGAATAGTCGCCCGTCGTCGGGTTGATCGAGCTTCCGATCAGCGAGGTGATCAGCAACCCCGTCCCCATCTGCCTGATCAGGTCGTCCCGGCTGGCCGCCCCTTGCGTCAGATCAATGTTCGATGTGCCGGGCGAAGGCGGGGCCGACGTGCCGCGCGTGGCGCTGGCCGTGCTTTGCATGCCCAGCTTGCGCGCCGTCGCAAGATCCAGCGTCCAGCCGGTCAGCACACCCTTGTCGACAATCGCGCGGCGGCGTGCGGCCAGCCCTTCGGCGTCAAACGGGCGCGATCCGGGTATCCGTATCCGCAGCGGGTCTTCGGTCACGGACAGCGTCTCGGGCAGCACCTGCTTGCCCAGCAGGTCGCGCGCCCAGCTTGCCCCGCGCGCAATCGCACTGCCATTGGTTGCACTAAGAAGATGCCCGATCAGCGAGGCCGAAACCCGCTCGTCAAACAGCACCGGATAGGCCCCGGTGCGCGGTTTGCGCGCCCCCAGCCGTGCCAGCGCCCGCGCCGCCGCAAGCTGGCCTGCTTCTTCGGCCAATGGCAGGTCGGCGCGGAAAATCCGCCCCTCGGCGGCCCAATCCCGCTCCATCCCGGTGCCGGTCCCGGTAAAGGCAACCGCAGAATGGGAATGAGACGTGCGGGCATACCCGCCGGCAAACCCGTTCGACGCCGCCAGATGCATCCGCCGCAAGCTGTAGCCCGCCGACGTCTCGACCTGCGTGATGCCGGCCACCGCCATCGCCGCCGCTTCGGCCCGGCGCGCGGTATCTTCCAGTGCCTTTGCCCCCGGCTCGTCGCCGTCGTCGGCCAGTTCCAGCGCCACCACGTCCCAATCCCGCGCAAGCTGGTCCGCGTCTGCCAGCCCGATGAACGGGTCTTCGGGTGCTTCGCGGGCCATCGCCACGGCGCGCTCGGCCACCGCTGCAATCGTCGCCGCCGAAATATCCGATACCGATACGCAGGCCTGCCGCCGCCCGACCATGACGCGCAGGCCCAGCTCGATGCTTTCCGACCGCTCGGCTTGTTCCAGCGCGCCCGCCCGGATGTCGATCGACAGGGACGTGCCATCGACGGCCAGCGCATCGGCCGCATCGGCCCCGGCCTTTGCGGCGGCGGCCAGAAGGGCGGCAGTCAGGGATTCAAGCTGTGGGGTCATCGGCTACTCCTCGGGCGCTGGTGCCTGAGGTAGTCCGACATGCCCGGTCGTGCAAGCGCCCGAACGGTAAAGGGCGCCCCCGCTTTACCGGGCGCGCCCTGTCATCTGGCAATCTGCGTTATTGCAGACGCTGGCCGTTTGCGAAAAAGCCCTTATCCTTGAATTCCAGCGTCGAGGTCAGGGTGTCTTCGCCCTCTCCCGGCTTGGCAAAGAGGCCCATCATCATCCGCGCGCCCATCGCCTGATCTTCCGGCACGTAGCCAAGCTGGATCAGCTTGTCCAACAGCCCGCTCGCTCCGACGATCTTGACGTCCAGCTTTCCGGTCGGGGCCGGCATCCCGTCGAACGTGGTCAGGTCGGCGTTGTCGAAGGTAAAGCTGCCGGCCCCTGTCACGGCGGCCCCCAGCGCGCGCACTGTCAGTTCGGTGATGTCCAGCGCATGGATCTGCCCCGGCGCGGCGTCCGGCCCCATCGCCTCGGTCGCCGCCGGGTCCATGATGTCGACCAGCCAGTTTGCCTTGCCCTTGGTGTCGATCACCACTGTCGCCGGATCACGTGGCAAAATCGCCGACGGATCGAAAAGCGACCAGACCTCATCCGAGATGGTGAAATCCACCAGCCGGGTCAGCAATGCAAAATCGCCCGGAATGTCGGATTTGGTGACCGGCATCAACAGGTTGAACTCGGCCTCGGCATAGCTTGTCTTCAGTTCGGGAAAGGGTATTCCGCCGCCCGATACGGTGATGGCCACGTCCTTGGCCCCGCCACCATAGTTCAGACGGTCGGCATTCATCGCGAATAGGATATCGCCGCTGCCCAGCGTAGCCGACCCTTTCGTGGTCAGGTCAGCCTCGACAACGTCAAACTCAAGCGTGCTTGCACCATAGGTGAAATTGCCATCTGTCGCAAAGCCGGCTTTCAGCGCCGCCGCCATGTCAGCCATCGCGACCACGTCCAGAAGCGTGCCGTTCGATGTGCCTGCAAGCATCGTCAGGTTGCCCTTCAGGTTCACCTTGCCGCCGGTGTCGGGGTCTGTCACCGCCATGACGATGCCCATGCTGTCGGCGTTGAGAGTGGAGGCAAGCCGAGTCTTCTGACCCTTGGTGACCACATAATTGCCGCCCATCGCTGTCACATCGACGTCGAGGGCCAGATCGAAAGGCTTTTCGTCGACCGTCACCTCATCGACCGAAACCTTCAGCGACGGCACGGTGAAATCATAGCGCGTTTCGGCATCGGTACCGCCCGCGATCATCTTAAGATCGGGTTGGCGGATCATCACGTTGACCCTGGTTTTCTTGCCATCCGGGTCGGTCGTATCGATCACCAGCGGATAGTCCGGCGACATGGTAATCTCGACCGTGCCATCACCCAACTCGCGGAAATTCACTGTCTCGATCGTGCCATTCACCGCCCCGCCTTCAAAGGTCGATGACACGTTCATGTCCGTGATAACCAGCGTATCGCCGGTCCGGGATTCGGATGCGGCGGTCAGGGTCTGGCCATAGGATGCGGTCAGCGTCTGCCAGTTCGCCCAGACCTGTTCGGCGGTCACTTCTGCATATGCTGCCGTTGAAAGAAGAAGCGCGCCCAGAATACTGGCGCCACCGATGCGGAATTTGGTCATAACGAAGCCTTCCTGCTGGAATGTCTTTGACAGCATCCTTCCCGCCCCGCGTGGCAGGGTCAAGGGATTCCGTATCCCAAGCTTATGCGGTAAGGCTGTGGCAGCGGCCGCGGCGGAATGCGGCTATTGGTGTGGAGTATGCGATGCAGGGCAAAGTGGTGGTGATCACGGGGGCAAGCCGCGGCATCGGCGCGGCATCGGCGCGGGTTTTTGCCGCAGCAGGCGCGCGTGTCGCGCTGCTCGCGCGCAGTACCGCCGATGTGGAGCGGCTGGCCGACGACATCGGAGAGCAGGCGCTGGCATTGCATTGCGATGTGGCAGATGCGGATGCGGTCGGGGCGGCCATCACAGCGGTGACGCAGTGGGGCGGACGGCTTGACGTGCTGATCAACAATGCAGGCGTGATCGACCCCATCGCGCGACTGGCCGAAGCTGACGCGGCAGCTTTCGCCCGCGCCATCGACATCAACCTTACCGGTGTCTTCCACGGCATGCGGGCCGCTATCCCCGTCATGCGCGCGCAGGGCGGCGGCACGATCATCACGGTGTCGTCCGGGGCGGCACACAGCCCGCTGGAGGGCTGGGGGGCCTACTGCAGTGCCAAGGCGGGGGCGGCGATGCTGACCCGCGTTGCCCATTTGGAAGAAGTGGACGCTGGCCTGCGTGTCATGGGACTGTCGCCCGGCACCGTCGCCACCGACATGCAGGTAAAGATCAGGGCAAGCGGCGTTAACCCGGTCAGTCAGCTTGACCCCGCCATCCACATCCCTGCCGACTGGCCCGCCCGCGCGCTGTTGTGGATGTGCGGGTCCGATGCCGATGATTGGCTGGGTCAGGAAATCTCGCTCCGCGATGAGGGCATCCGCCGCCGCGCCGGACTGATTGCATGATCGAGGCCATGGTTGAGGGCGGACTTTGGACGCTGACGCTGCGCCGCCCGGAAAAGGCCAATGCCCTGACCCGCGCCATGTTGATTGCGCTGGATGGTGCAGTTTCGCGCGCGGCGGATCAGGGCGCACATGCGGTGGTCCTGACCGGCGAAGGACGCGTCTTTTCCGCCGGGGCCGATCTGGATGAAATGCAGACTGGCCTTGCGACCGATCCGGTCTGGGAACGCCTCTCGGCGCGGATTGCGGGGATGCCGTGCCTTACCATCGCCGCGCTGAACGGAACGCTCGCAGGTGGTGCCATGGGTATGGCCCTAGCCTGTGACCTGCGTCTTGCGGTGCCGGGGGCCAGCTTCTTTTATCCGGTGATGCGGCTTGGCTACCTGCCCCAACCGTCCGACCCTGCCCGCCTTGTCGCGCTGATCGGTCCCGCCCGTGCGCGGATGATTCTGCTGGCAGGAGCGCGGTTGACAGCCGACGAGGCGCTTGGTTGCGGTCTGATCGATCGCATCACCGCACCTGATGCGGTATTGGCCGAGGCGCTTGGGCTGGCAACCGATGCGCTGGCCGCCAGCGCGGCCCATGGTGCCGCGATCAAGCGGATGCTGCGGTGAGCGTGGACAGGTCCGGGGGTTTCACACCCCCGGACCCCCGGAGATATTTCTGCGAAGATGAAATGAAAAAGAGCGACGTTGCTGACGCCCGTGTCGCGGAACGGATGGCGAAAAGGGAGTCCCGAGATTTTGCCTGACCTCGACGCTCTGGTGATCGGCGCCGGCCCTGCCGGGTTGATGGCGGCCGAGGCGCTGGTTGCAGCCGGGCGGCGGGTTGTGGTGGTCGAGGCAAAGCCGTCGCCGGCGCGCAAGTTCCTGATGGCGGGGAAATCCGGGCTGAACATCACGCAGGCCGAGCCGACCGACCGTTTGATCGCGCGTTATGACGAGGCCGCAGGCTCGCTTGCGCCCATGCTGGCGGCGTTCGGGCCGGACGCCGTGCAGGACTGGGCGCGGGGGCTGGGGCAGGCGGTGTTCACCGGATCATCCGGGCGGGTGTTCCCGGTGGCGATGAAGGCGTCGCCGCTGCTGCGCGCCTGGCTGGCGCGGCTGGGTGGTGCGGGCGTCACACTGCGCACCCGGTGGCGCTGGACCGGGTTCGAGGGTGATGCGCTGGCTTTTGATACGCCTGACGGTCCGTGCAGGCTGCGCCCCGCCGTCACGGTTCTGGCGCTGGGCGGGGCCAGTTGGGCGCGGCTTGGGTCTGATGCCGCCTGGGTGCCGTGGCTTGCGGCGCGCGGCGTGCCTGTCGCGCCCTGGCAGCCCGCCAACATGGGGTTTTGCGTCGACTGGTCGCCGCATATGACCCGCCACTTTGGTACGCCGATGAAGGGGGCGGCGCTTTGTGTCGCCGGGCGGCGCGAGCGGGGCGAATTCGTTGTCTCGGCCCGTGGCATTGAAGGCGGTGGCGTCTATTCCGTCTCGAAGGCGCTTCGCGATGGTGCAGCCTTGCGGATCGACCTGATGCCGGACCTGCCCGAGACCGAGATCGCCATCCGTCTTGCGCGCAGCCGACCCGGTGAAAGTCTGACCAACCGGCTGCGCAAGATCGGCCTGTCGCCCGTGGCTACCGCGCTTTTGTATGAATGTGGCCGCCCCGCGTCCGACCCCGCTGCCCTTGCCGCGCAGATCAAGGCGATGCCGTTGCGCCTCGCCGGCCCCCGCCCGCTGGATGAGGCAATCTCGGCCGCAGGGGGCATCCGTGCCGTGGGGCTGACCGAGGGGCTGGAATTGCGAGCCCTGCCGCGCATCTTTGCCTGTGGCGAAATGCTGGATTGGGAGGCCCCGACCGGCGGGTATCTGCTGACGGCGTGCCTTGCCACCGGGCGTTGGGCCGGGCAGGCCGCTGCCCGTGCGTGACGGCTACAAACGATAGGCCGGTTCCTCGTCGTCGAGTATGGCCTTCAGATCGGCCAGATGCCGCGCTGCCTGCTCGGGATAATCGTCCATCTCGGCTGCCGTCCGCGCCGCGACCTCATGGCTTAACACCCGCAACTTGCGGCCGGTCTGCAGCGCGCGGATGTAGGTCTCGGCGGCCCGCTCGAAGTAATAAAGCCGGTTGAACGCGTCGGCCACATCGCGACCAATCACCAGCACGCCATGATTGCCCATGATCATGACCTGCCGTTTCGGATCGCCCAGCAGCCCGGCACAGCGAATTCCCTCGGCCTCGAACGCCAGCCCGGCATAGCCTTCGTCGATCACCATACGCTCATAAAACGTTGCGGTGTTCTGATCGACCGGCGGCAGAGACGAATCCTCCAGCGAGGCCAGAACGGTAGCAAAGATCGAATGCACATGCATGACGCAGCGCGCATGTGGCACCAGCCGGTGGATCGACCCGTGCAACCCCCAGGCCGTTGGATCGGGGGCATCAGGCCGCGCCAGAACGTCGGGATCGTCCGCATCCAGCAGCAAAAGATCGCTCGCCTTGATCCGCGCGAAATGCCGTTGATTCGGGTTGATCAGGAACCGCTTGCCATCGTCGCTGACTGCCAGCGAAAAGTGATTGGCCACCGCCTCGTTCATCCCCAGCCGCGCCGTCCAGCGGAACGCTGCGGCAAGATCTACCCGTTCGTCGGGGAAATCGAAATTCGGGCGTGACGCCGGTTCCGCTATGTTCATCGCAATCCCCTCATCGCGCCATCGCCCGCGCAAAACCGGGCCGCGCGCGCATGCGGGCAAGATAGTCCGTCAGCCGCGGTTCAGTAACCGGGAATTTCGCGACCTGCGCCCAGACCCCGCAATGGCCAAGGATGATGTCCGGCACCGTCATCATGGTGCCCGTCAGAAACTCGCCGTCGCCCATCCGCTGCACCAGCACACGTTGCGACCGCTCGAATTCCCAATGCAGCGAGGATTTGATCGCGGGCATGCGCATCGCTTCCGGCAGAATAAAGCTGTGCCTTGCCGCCACCCAAAGGGCTGCGTCGAACTCATCCAGCAGAAATTGCGTCAGACTGTCCTGCTGCGCCCGTTCAAGCGACCCTGCGGGATGGGTGAACTGGCCATGACGGTCCGCCAGAAACGTCAGGATCGCCGTCGAATCGGTGATCGGCACCCCCTCGACGATCAGTACCGGCACCTTGCCAGCGGGGTTGAACGCGGTCACCCCGTCTGATTGCGGTGCGGCGGTGACATGCCGGTAGGGCAGCGCCATTTCCTCCAGCAGCCACAGCACACGCGCAGCGCGGGTTCGGGCGGTTCCGATCACCGTATACATCGCAGCCTCCTATTTTCGCGCCAGCATCGCCAGCCTGATCAGCGTCCGCTCCATCACCGCACTTGCAGGCGCACGTGACGAAGAACGTAGTGTCAGATCCGTTTCGATCAGCATTCCCAGCGCGTCTTCGATCTTTCGCAGCCCCAGCCCCTGCGCCTGCCGCAGCATCACGTCGCGCCGTGGCCCGAACACCGGAGGGCGTGCCCGCGCCAGCCCCGAAGCCGGCCCGCCGGGGTCGCAGGCCGCCACATGCAGCGCCCGAAAGTGCCGCGTCGCGGTCAGGCACAGCGTCACCGCCGTCACCCCTTGCCCATCTAGCCGGCGCATCAGCGGCCCGATCAGCTCCATCCGCCCGGATGCCGCGGCGTTGACGATGTCGTCCACCTCGGCCTCGACCGTCACCGGCGCACAGGCGGCGATATCGGCGGGCGAAAGTGGCGATCCGTCGCCGCGCTTGTAAAGTGCCAGCTTGTCGACCGTCTGGCGGAAATCGCCGGGGTCAAGCGATTGTGCCAGCGCCACCAGATCGGCCATCACGTCGCGACTGACACCCGTCAGCCCGGCCTTTGTCAGCACCCCCTCGATCTCGTCCCGGCTTGGCGGATCGTCATACAGGACCAGCGCATGGGCTGCGGGATGCACCTCGAACAGCTTGCGGAGCGCGGATTTGGCCGTCAATGCCCCGGCGGTCACAACCAGCGCCGCATCCCCCGCCCGCCAGTCCTTGATCACCCCGGCCAGCAGCGGGGCCAGACCATCGGTCGCCTCTTCGACAAAGACCACGCGCGGGCCGGGGAAAAACCCCTGCGCCTTGACCGCGTCAAGCACCGCTGCGGGGTCGCGGCGCAGATCGGCACCGGACAGGCGGGCAAGGCGCATCTCGGCCTCGCCCTGCGGTCCGATCATTGCCGCAATCACCTCTTGGCGCTTCAGGGCGACGCGCATCGCATCGGCGCCGGATATCAGCAGGCCCAGCCGCGCCGGTTCGGGCCGCGCATAGGTTCGCAGAACCTCGGCGGCGCTGATCTTCATCCCGCCGTCCAGCCCGCTACACCCGCGATCAGCTTGGTCACCACCTGATCCGCCAGAATCCGCATCAGCCGCTGGCGTGCATCATCTTCCGCCGTCTGGGCTGAAATCGTGGCCAGCGTTGCGGCCGACCCGGTAAAGCTTTCCGCCGTCCCGCTGGCCAGTGTTGCCCCACTGGCAACATCACTCAGCGCCCAAACTACGGTGCCGACGATGTTGTACCGCAGGATCGACCCTTCAGTCGTGACTGCCAGATCAACCCGAGAGGTCGTGATTTGATAGCTCAGCCGGTAAGCCGCCGCCTCGGGCAGCCCAAGCCGGTCTTCGATCCGTGCGACAAAGCTGAACCCGTCGCGGTCACCCGGCGCATCGGCCAGCACGCGCCCGGTCAGCGCATTGGCTGCGCCGCCCGGCGCATAGGCGGGCGTGAACCCGCAGCCGACCAGCGGCAGCGCGGCAATCAGACCAAGAAACTGGCGGCGGTCAGATGACGACATTGACGATGCGGCCCGGCACAACGATCAGCTTCTTCGGGGCAAGCCCCGCAAGCGCCTTGATCACAGCATCATCCGCCAGCACCCGTTTTTCAACCTCTGCCGCAGGCATATCCTTGGGAACGGTAATTTCCGCCCGCCGCTTGCCGTTGATCTGGATCGGCAGCGTCACGCTGTCTTCGACCAGCAGGGCCGGGTCGGCCAAAGGCCACGCGGCCTGCGTCACCAGACCCGCACCGCCCAGCATGCCCCAGACATCCTCGGCCAGATGCGGCACGATGGGCGACAAAAGCTGCGCCATCACTACCATAGCGCGGCGCTTTGCATCACCGCCCGCGCCCGACCGCATCAGCGTGTTGGTGAATTCGTAAAGCTTCGCCACGGCCTTGTTGAACGCGAATCCCTCGATCCCCGCAGTCACTTCGGCAATCGCCTTGGCAGTGGCGCGAGCCAGAACGGCATCGTCGTCGGTCGCAGGTGCCACCGATTGCGCAATCTCGTCCGCCAGCCGCCACACCCGCGCCAGATGCTTTGACGCCGCTTCGGCCCCGCTGGCCGTCCATTCCACATCCCGCTCGGCCGGGCTGTCCGACATCACGAACCAGCGGGCGGTATCGGCCCCGTAACGCGCGATGATGCTGTCGGGATCGACGACGTTCTTTTTCGATTTCGACATCTTGATAGAAGGGCCAATCCTAACCCGCCGATTGCGGCCTTCGATCATAAAACTTTGCAATGCGCCGGGATTGCTTTCGTCCACCCCTGCGTCCCGCACCTCTTTCTTCAGCAGCGCAAAACGCTCATCACCAACTGTAAATGTAACTACATTCTCCGGAAGAAAGTGCTCGTACCGCATCGGCTCCGTTGCCTCGCCGGGAGCGGTCAAATTTACGGACCGATCATAAAACTCATGCGTCACCATGCCCTGGGTGAACAGCGCGTTGAACGGCTCGATCGCTTTGGCGGGCAGATGCCCGGTCTTGTGCATGGCGCGCGCGAAGAACCGCGAATACAGCAGGTGCAGGATCGCGTGTTCGACCCCGCCGATGTATTGATCTACGTTCATCCAATACGCTGCATCTTCGGCCACCGTCGGCGTCAGCGCATGGGGGGCGGTGAACCGCGCATAATACCAGGACGAATCGACGAAGGTATCCATCGTGTCCGTCTCGCGCCGCGCAGCACCCCCGCATTTCGGGCAGGCCACGTCGCGCCAGGTCGGGTGGCGGTCCAGCGGATTGCCCGGTTTGTCGAAGGTTACATCGTCGGGCAGGCGCACCGGCAGGTTCGCTTTCGCTTCCGGCACCACGCCGCAAGTCGGGCAATGCACCACCGGAATCGGGCAACCCCAATAACGTTGGCGCGACAGCCCCCAGTCGCGCAGCCGGTAGTTGGTGACCCCGCGACCGACGCCCTTTTCCTCGCAAAAAGTGATGGCACTGGTTACGGCCTCGTCTCCGGTCTGCACCGGCAACCCGGCAAAGCTGCGCAGATAGCGGACCCTATCGGACTTCATCGGCACATAGGCCTCTGTCAGCGCAGCCTCTTCGCCCCCTTCGGCCACAAACACCGGAGGGATCGGCAGGGCATATTTGGTGGCAAACTCGAAGTCTCGCTGGTCATGCGCCGGGCAGCCAAAGATCGCGCCGGTGCCATAGTCCATCAGCACGAAGTTGGCGACATAAACCGGCAATTCCACAGCCGCATCAAACGGATGCCGCACCCGGATGCCGGTATCGTAGCCCATCTTCTCGGCCGTCTCGATGGCCTCGGCGCTGGTGCCGCCGCGCCGGCATTCGGCCACGAAGGCGGCCACTGCAGGATCGTGCCGCTCCAGATGCTTGGCCAGCGGATGATCGGCGCTGATCGCCGCGAAAGACGCACCCAGCAGCGTATCGGGCCGGGTCGTGTAAACTTCCAGCCGGTCGAACCCTTCGGGCGCATCCACCGTGGAAAACGCAAACTGCAACCCGCGCGACTTGCCGATCCAGTTCGCCTGCATCACCCGCACCTTTTCGGGCCAGTCGGTCAGCCCGTCCAGCGCCGCAAGCAATTCCCCGGAATACTCCGAGATGCGGAAGAACCACTGCGTCAACTCGCGCCGCTCGACCAGCGCACCAGACCGCCAACCGCGACCGTCGATCACCTGCTCGTTGGCAAGCACGGTCATGTCGACCGGATCCCAGTTCACCACGGCGGCCTTGCGATAGACCAACCCCGCCGCCAGCATGTCCAGAAACATCGCCTGCTGCTGGCCGTAATATTCGGGATCGCAGGTCGCAAACTCGCGGCTCCAGTCGATCGACAGGCCCAGCGGCTTCATCTGCGCCCGCATGTCCGCAATATTGCTGTAGGTCCAGTCTTTCGGGTGGCCGCCGCGTTCGATGGCGGCATTCTCGGCCGGCATCCCGAAGGCATCCCACCCCATCGGATGCAACACGCTGAACCCGCAAGACGCCTTGTAGCGCGCAATCACGTCGCCCATCGTGTAGTTTCGCACATGACCCATGTGGATGCGCCCGGATGGATAGGGAAACATCTCCAGCACATAATACTTGGGTCGCGCATCCCGCTTTGCCGTGAACACACCTGCCGTATCCCACGCAGCCTGCCAGCGGGCTTCGGTAACGGCGGGATCATAGGTCATCGGGCAGCCTCGTTTTCATCCTGTACGAGGGCGGGGTTACACCAATGGCCCCGGAAACGTCCAGAGCATGCCAAGACCGAAGGCCCTGATGAAGGACCGACCTTACAGGTTGCTGTCTTGAATCCGCAGCTGCCGCGCCCGTGTCAGGATCGCGTCTTCCACTGCGCGCTGGGTTTCCACCGGCACCGTGCCGCCACCCCGCGCCTGCAACGCCACTTTAAGCGAGCGTGCATCCAGCGCCGGATCCTGCACATAGACGGTCGCGCGATACGACCGCCCGCCACCCGGCGGCGTGCCGTAGCCGGTCGAGATCACACCGGTGAACGGGTCGACCGACTCGATGGGCAGGAAGTTCAGGATGTCGAGAGATGCAGTCCAGAGATACTTGTTCACCTCGACCGTGACATTGGGATCGTCGTTGTTCTGGAACAGATCCCACAGCGTAGACTGGTTCGCATTACGGTCAAGGAATTGGGCGTTCGGATCATAGGCCGCTGCCAGCGCGGCGCGCTGGTCATCTGCTGCCCGGCGTCCATCGGGTGTGCCTGCCCCGAAGAAGCCGTTCTCGCCACAGGCGGCTACCGTCGTCACCAGGCCGATCAGAAGCGCCATGTGTACCAGACGGTGCAAGGTCATCAACGTCTCCCCGACGATTTGAGGTTGTCTAGCCGAGCACCGGGTGCCGGACAAGGACTTTTGGTCTGACTAAGCGGCGCAGGGTGCGCGGCGCAGAAGGAACGGGGGCAGGGTGATCCGGGGCACGGGCTGCACCCCGCCGGGTACCGGAATATCCACTGTGGCAAAGCTGCACCATCGTTCGCGTCTTTCCGGCGGGTGGCCCGGTTCACATTGCAATCAACCGCCTCAAGATGGAAACAGAAGCATACCCAATTCGGATTCCCCTGAGTTGGGCCGGACCTTCTTAGAGACAACGAGGGAAACTATGAAAAATCTTCTTCTTGCTTCCACAGCTTTGGTCGCTTTCGCAAGCGCCGCTGCTGCCGAAGTGGCGATCAGCGGCTCGGGCCGCATGGGTATCGTGTACGACGACGCCGCACGTGACGGTTCGGCCGAAGCTCGCTTCAGCAGCCGCGTTCGTGTTGCCTTCACGCTGACCCAGGAAACCGACTCGGGCGTCACGTTTGGCGGCTCGATCCGCGCTGACAACGCTGCCGACGGCAACCGTGGCCAGGCTGGCTCGGTGTTCTTGTCGGGCGCATTCGGCAAACTGTCGATGGGCGACGTTGACGGCGCTGCGGAATCCGCAGTCGGCAACCTGTCGGGCGTCGGTTACACCGGTCTGGGCGATCGGAACGAAGCCTTCTACCTGCAGCAGGGCAACAGCGACCTCGACTCGAACGAGGCATTGTCCGCATTCCCGCTGCCGGCTGCTTTGTATGAATACACCACCGGTGGGGCAAGCTTCTATGTGTCGCTTGGCAACCCGGAAGGCAACGTGTTCGAGACGGACTTCTTCGACAGCACCGACATCAACGACAACTTGCTGATCGACGTCGCGGACATCACCATCGACCAGACTTTCGGTCTGGGTGCCAAGTACTCGGTTGACAACTACACCGTTGGCATCGGCTACGAATCGCTGGAACTGTCGGCAACTGAAACCGTGGTCGCAACCGGCGTCGTCACCGAACTCGGTTCGTCGATCGACAACTGGATCCTCGGCGGTAGCGGCACCTTCGGTGGCTTCACTGTGAAGGCACAGTACGGCGAAGCAAGCGGTGACTATCTGGACCTGACACAGTATGGCATCTCGGGCGATTACACGTTCGACGCCTACACCGTGACCGCGTTCTGGCGCAGCACTGAACTCAAAGACCGTGACAACAACTCGGTCGAGTCGCAGCCCTTCGGTCTGGGCGTGTCCTATGACCTCGGCGGCGGCGCTTCGGTTGCAGCCGGTGTGGTTGATCCGGACATCGAAGGCACCGATTACAACGCCGATATCGGTGTGAACTTCTCGTTCTGATCCAAAAGATCAGACGACAGGGAAAGAGCGGGCCTTGGCCCGCTCTTTTCATTTTCACCACGGCGCGGCGCAGGCGGTGCTATCTGCGCGCGGCCACCCCAAGCGCCAGAACCTGCACCCCGCCCAGCAACACCCGACGACGGTTGCAAAGAGTCCGGCGCGGCAGGGAGATTCCAGCAACGCTAGCACAAGGCGCGCAGCCCAAGAGCGCTTGATCGACAAGCGGAAACGGGCAACAATTATCGCTAATGACCGATCCCTGCGGCCGTTTCGAATCAGCGGTTTAAACCTCGCGCCGAAAGGTTCGCGATCTTTCTTGACCGGCAGGGCGAATGACATCGCGCGAATAGGTGCGGAACGGGGGGCGCAGTGCAATCAGGATGGAGTGGCGTATGAGAAAATCCCTTGTGGTCCATGGTCTGACCTGCGTGCTGGTTCTTGGGGCCACCTCCGCGATCGCACAGGATGTGACTGAATCAGACTTCGATTATGATGCCCTGACCGAGGAACTGCCCATCGAGTCCGAGGTTTATGGTCCGAAGCTGACCTTCACCAACCGCAGCGGCGCCGTCACCAATATCTACGGGCAGATCAACCTGACCTACCAAAGCTTTGACGATGGCGAACAGACCACCAGTAACATCGTCGACAACGGCAACTGGAACAGCCGACTTGGCTTTACCTACACACAGCCGATCGGCGAAAGCACCCTGCGCTACCGGTTCGAATCCGGGCTGACCATGCGAAACAGCTCGCTAGTGTCGCAGACCCAGACGCCGGACTGGACCGATTGGGAACGGACTTTGCTGCGCTGGTTCGAAGTGGCCGTCGATGCGGACTATGGCACCTTCTCGCTTGGCCAAGGTGCCACAGCCGCGAACGGCACCGCCGGGCTGGATGACAGTTCCACCTTCATCGCGGGGGCCACGGATGCGACCGACGGCTTTGCGTCCTACCGGTTCCGCGACGCCGCCGGTGCGTTGACCAACGTCTCTGTCGGCCAGGTGAACAGCGCGCTGGACGCCTCGCGCCGCTTCCGCCTGCGCTATGACACGCCGGTGTTCCAAGGTGTGATGCTGTCGGCGTCCTACGGGCAGAACGTGCTCGTTGACGCAGACGAGAACGATTACTACGAAGTGGCGATCCGCTGGACGGGTGATCTGGGTGAGGTCGCCGTGCGCAGCGCACTTGGATATCAGTGGATCGATAACCCCGATGGCGACCTGACGCAGAGGCTGGCCGGGTCGGTCGCCCTCGTGCATGAACCGACGGGCCTGAACCTTGCCGTATCGGCCGGAAATCAGATTGACGGGCCAAACTATTACTGGGTCCGGGCAGGCTGGCAGACCGATGCCTGGGCAGCAGGCACAACATCGCTTTCGGTTGACTATTATGATGGCAACGATTTCCTGTCTGATGGCGCCAAGACCGAGAACTGGGGGCTATATGCCGTGCAGGATTTCGACGCGCTGTCGCTGAACGTCTACGCAGGCTGGCGTCAGTTCACCTACAGCGATCAATCGGGTAACAGCTATCAGGATGCCGGCGGCGTGTTGATCGGCGCGCGCTTTTTCTTCTGAGCGTTGGACAAGATGTTGACGGCGGGGGTCTGACCGGACATTCGGCGGTATCGGGACGTCGGATTGCAGCCGGGAGGGCAGGATGGGATTGACCGATATTCGCGCGCGCGTCAGTGCGGCGGAAGCGGCGGCGGGCCGGGCGCAGGGCTGCGTCGCGTTGATCGCGGTATCAAAGGTTCAGCCGCTTGACCGGGTGGTGGCCGTGCTGGAGGCTGGGCATCGCGTGTTCGGCGAAAACTATGTCCAGGAGGCGGCGGGCAAATGGCCGGACCTGCGGGCGCGGTTCAAACCGGTTTCCGTGCATATGATCGGACCGTTGCAGACCAACAAGGCGAAACAGGCCGTCGAGTTGTTCGACGCGATCCACACGCTGGACCGCCCGTCCTTGGCGGAAAAACTGGCAAAACTGGTGCAGGCGGGCGGGGCTTGCCCGGAATTGTTCATACAGGTGAACACCGGGGCCGAGCCGCAGAAGGCCGGTATCCTGCCGGATGAGGCCGACGCCTTTGTCGCGGCGGTCCGTGCGATGGATTTGCCGGTGGCGGGCCTGATGTGCATCCCGCCGGAGGGCGTGGACAGCACGCCGCATTTCGCCGCTTTGGCCGCGATGGCGGCGCGAAATGGGCTGGCGGGCCTGTCGATGGGGATGAGCGGTGATTTCGAGGCGGCGATTGCGGCGGGGGCCACCCATATCCGCGTCGGCAGTGCGATCTTCGGGGCACGGGATTACGGCGCGCGATAAGGGGCTGTGCGGGCGGGAGGTAACCATTTGTTTTTATTTTATGATTTCACACGGGCAGCACCCTGCCATCCGGCGTTTCCTTCGCTAAATCGCATTTCCGGAGAGTTTCGTCACGGTCCGGACCCAAGTGGGGTATTTAAGCCGAAAGGAAGCGAAATTTGATTCAAAATGAAGCGGTTACGCCTTACATCAGCCAGACGCGGGCTTGCGGGGGCAAGGCGACGTTGCCCTGATGGGCGAGCACCGGGCTTTCCGACAGCGCATCCCACATCTGTGCCGCACCTGCGGCCCGCACCCAGTTTTCCGGCAGGTTTTGCCAGCCTTCAGAAAAGTTGAATACCCCCAGCACCGCCCCCGTCGGCGCCCCCCTGCGGAACGCGAACAGCCCCGGAACGCCAGTTCGCAGCACCGCCACCGGCAAGCCACCATGCAGCGCCGGTGTCGCGCGCCGCCGGGCCAGAATGTGCCTTACCCCGCGGAACACCCGCGCCGACGGCGTATCGTCCGTCTCGCGTCCCGCCGCCTTGTCCCAATCCATCCGGGGGCGGTGACTCCACCGGCTGTCGTGGGCGTGTTCCGGCACATCAAGATAGCCGTGATCGCTCAACAGGGCCAATTCATCGCCCATGTAGATCAACGGGATACCCCCATAGCTGGCGATCAGGGCGTGACCCATCAGCATGCGCTGCACCGCCGTTTCGGCCTGCCCCTCGTCCTGCGCCCGTTCCAGCCCCGCAAGCGAAGCGAACGATCCCGAAATGCGCTTGTCCCCCGTCGCCGGGTTTTCCTGAAAGAGCGCGCCTTGAGCGAAAGACCCCGGAAAGCCGCCCTCGTAGAAATCCGACAGAAAGCCCCGATGCGCGGCACCGCTGATGCCCACCGCCGCCGCATCCTCGTCGGTTACGGCCCAGCCGATATCGTCGTGGCAGCGGATATAGGTGGCATAGGTCGCATTGGTCACCGTGGCGGGGAAATGCGTGCCCAGAACATGCGTCATCAGCCCGGTATCGCGCGTGGCCAGCGCCGACCAGAACTGCACCATCAGGCTGTTGTGATAGGCAAGGTTGCCCTCGCGCCCGTCATGTTCGCCGCGCCCCAGATAGGGCAGCATCTCGGCCGGGGCGACGATCGCCTCTTCCAGATGAATGACTGCCGGACAGGCGATCCGGCACGCGGCGCGCAGGGCCCGCAGGATCAGGTGAACCTCGGGTTCCGACTGGCAGCGGGTCCCCATGCGCTTCCACATGAAGGCCACCGCATCGAGCCGCAGCACATCCACGCCCTTGTTGGCAAGGAACAGCATGATCTCGACAATCTCGAGGAAAACCTGTGGGTTGGCCCAGTTCAGATCCCACTGGTGTTCGTTGAACGTCGTCCAGACCCATTTGTCCAACGCCGGATAGTGCGTGAAATTGCCGGGCGCGTTGTCGGGAAACACCTCGACCAGAGTGCGTTCATACTGCTTTGGCAGGGTGTCATCGTCGAACATCAGATAATAGTCCTGATAGGCCACATTCCCCTTGGCGGCCTTTTTCGCCCAGTCGTGTTCCTTGGCCGTGTGGTTCAGCACCAGATCGATGCACAGGCTGATACCCCGCGCGCGCAGGGCTGTCGCCACCGCCTCGAATTCGGCCATGGTGCCGTAGGCAGGGTCGATTGCGCGGTAATCGATCACGGAATAGCCGCCGTCGCTGTCGCCCGGACGGGGTTTGAGGCAGGGCATCAGGTGAACATAGGTGATGCCGAGGTCTTCCAGATAGTCGAGCTTGTCCAGAACCCCGATCAGCGTTCCGGCAAAGCGATCGATGTAGAACACATAGCCCGCCATAGCAGGGCGCTGAAACCAGTCGGGTTCCAGATCGCGCTTCAGATCAAGCCGCTTCAGGTCGGCGGGGCGGTCTGCCCATGCGCCGCGCATTGCCTTGAGCAGCGCCTTGCGGAATTTGGGGTAGGCTGGATGGTCGCCGTAAAGCCGGTCCGTCATGCCCCAGAGATCGACTGCGCTGCGGTGGAGGCGCAGATCGAAGATCTCGTCATCCGGCGTGGACGGCGTCTTTGGCATGGAATCCTCCCCGACACTGCGGGCAGAGTAGGGTAGCCAAAGCGGTTTGGGAAGGGGTGAGGCCCGCGTCAGTCCCGAATGACCAGCCGGGTCTGATGCCGGATGCGGTTTGCGATCCACAGCAGGTCATTGCGTGCAAACGCAACGCATCCTGCCGTCGGGTGGCGTGGTCTGCGCCAGGTGTGGACAAAGATCGCCGACCCCTCGCCGGGGATCGCGCGCGGCCAGTTCCAATCGGTCAGCAGGATCAGGTCATAGAGCGGGTCGGGGCGGGACAGGCGCTCATGCCCCCACGCGTACGGGGCGCGGACCATCAGGTTATAGTCGGGGTCGCGGCTGTCATCGGACCACAGATCCGACGGCCCGATCGGCAGCGCCCAGTCGGGCAGTTGGGATGCCGACAACCGGTCGGGGCGATAGAGCATCCCTATGAAATGATGCGTTCCGGCGGGCGTGGCGCCGTCGCCTTCATGTTTGTCGGCGGATATGCCGCCGCGCCCGATGGCGCAGGGAAAGCGGCGGCCCATGAACCGCGCCCCCCAAGGGCCGACCACCAGATCGATCGCGCTCATGGCATGTGGCCCGATTTCGCAGCCTTTGTGGCAAGATAGCCCGCGTTCTGGTCTGTCAGCCCGACATGCAGCGGCACCCGTTCGGTCACGGTGATGCCGTTGGCCTGCATCATCGCGATCTTCTTCGGATTATTGGTCATCAGCCGCACCGAGGCAAAGCCGAGGCTTCGCAGCAGGCCCGCGCCAAGGCGGAAATCCCGCTCATCATCCTCGAACCCGAGGCGGTGGTTCGCCTCGACCGTATCAAAGCCCTGATCCTGCAAAGAATAGGCGCGCATCTTGTTGGCCAGCCCGATGCCGCGCCCTTCCTGATTGAGGTAAAGCAGAACACCCGCCCCGTCGCGCCCCATCTGGGCCAGGGCCGCGCGCAGTTGCGGGCCGCAATCGCATTTCAGGCTGCCCAGCACGTCGCCGGTGAAGCAGGCGGAATGAAGCCGCGCCAGAACGGGTGCGTCGCGGTCGGGGCGGCCGATCTCGATGGCATAGTGTTCCTCGCCGCCATCCTCGGGGCGAAAGACATGCACCCGGCCCGCATCGGACGCGGCCATCGGCAGGCGGGCCGACACCACGGCATGCAGCGGCGAGGCGCGCTGCAGTTCCGGCCCGGCATCGGCCAGTGCAAGCAGCGTCAGGTTGCCACTGGCCGCCAGTGCATAGCCATCCGGCACCGGCAGCACCACGGCAGCGGGCAGCAGATGCGCCGATTTCACCAACTGGATCGCGGCCCGGTGCAAGTCAGCCGGCCCCTCGCGCAGCGACCGGAACGGCCCCTTCATCGGCGAATTCAGATCGTTCGCAGGATCGGCCATGGCGCGCAGCCAGCCCAACGGTGCGTCGGGCGCAATGTCCAGCCGGGCCAGATCGTTGTCATAGGCCCGCGCCTTGAGCGTTTCGGCCCGCCATGCGGTGATGGCAAGTTCCGGCGCGCCCAGCGCGCGCAGATCGGCCAGCCGCACCGCTGACAGCGTCTCCACCGCCACCACCAGCGCGCCGCGCCCGTCCGCCGTCAGTACGACCGGCACGCCCATGCGCAAGTCGGCCCGCGCGCGGGCAAGGCGTTCAACAATGCTGGGTCCGAGTGCCATGAAAACCTGTCCGACGCCTTCCCCCTATCTAGGCGCGATACCGGGAAATTGAAACATATCCCGGTCTGGCGACACGACCGCGTGAGAACTCTGTCGCAATTCTTGCAGAAGACGTGATCGGGATGCACCTGACTGAGAGCAACAGAGGAGCAGGACAATGGCGAACCTCAGGAAAATTCTGCTGGTCGATGATGACGACGATCTGCGCGAAGCGCTCAGCGAACAACTGGTGATGACCGAGGATTTCGACGTGTTCGAGGCCCGCACCGGGGCCGAAGGCATGGAAAAGGCGAAAGCCGGTCACTATGATCTGGTGATCCTTGACGTGGGCCTGCCCGATACCGACGGCCGCGAACTGTGCCGCCGCATGCGCAAGCAGGGTGTCAAATGCCCGGTCCTGATGCTGACGGGCCATGATTCCGACAGCGATACCATTCTTGGCCTGGACGCCGGGGCCAATGATTATGTGACCAAACCATTCAAGTTTCCTGTGTTGCTGGCGCGCATCCGCGCGCAGCTGCGCCAGCATGAACAGTCCGAAGACGCGATCTTTCAGCTGGGCCACTACACCTTCAAGCCCGCCCAGAAGATGCTGGTTGACGAGAAAGAGCGGAAAATCCGACTGACGGAGAAAGAAACCAACATCCTGAAGTATCTCTACCGCGCAAGTCAGGGCGTCGTTGCCCGTGATGTGCTGCTCCATGAGGTCTGGGGATACAACGCGGGTGTGACGACACACACGCTGGAGACGCACATCTACCGCCTGCGCCAGAAGATCGAGCCCGATCCGTCGAACGCGCGCATTCTGGTAACGGAAAGCGGCGGTTACCGGCTAGTGGCCTAGCGTGATCCGTTCCGGCGGGGCCGAAGCGGGCTTCGTCGGGGCGCAACAAGATCCCCTTGCCGCGTCGGGGTTATGGCGCGGCATCCTCCCTGTTGGACCTGGCCGGGCGTTTGCCCGGCATTTTTTTGCTGGCGTCGGACTGGTATTTCCAGCGCGGGCCACCGGAAGGGTTGAGGATCACGTCCCAAGTCCATAGGGTTTGCGTGCCTCTGGAGACTGCGCCATGCCCTTTACCCTCGCGACCTGGAACATCAACTCTGTCCGTCTTCGTGAAGGGCTGGTGGCACGGCTGATGTCCGAAGAGATGCCGGATGTCCTGTGCTTGCAGGAATGCAAAAGCCCGGTCGACAATATCCCGCTGGAGGTGTTCCACGGCCTTGGCTACCGCTACATCGTGGCACGGGGTCAAAAGGGCTATAACGGGGTCGCGATCCTGTCCAAGCTGCCGATCATGGATGCCGGCGACAAGGATTTCGCGCAGTTGGGCCATGCCCGCCACGTTGTGGCACAGATGGAAAACGGGGTCACGATCCACAACGTCTATGTCCCCGCCGGCGGCGACATTCCGGACCGCGACGAGAATGAAAAGTTCGGCCAGAAACTGGATTTCCTGACCGACATGCGCGACCATTTCCGCTGGGAAAAGCCGGATCGCGCGATCCTTGTGGGCGATCTGAACATTGCCCCGCGCGAGGATGATGTCTGGAACCACAAGCAACTGCTGAAGATCGTCAGCCACACGCCGATCGAAGTTGAACATCTTCGGCAGGTGCAAGACGCGGGGGCTTGGGTGGACATCACCCGGCAGGACATCCCGCAGGGGCTGCTTTACAGCTGGTGGTCCTATCGGGCCGCCGACTGGGATACAGCGGACAAGGGCCGCAGGCTGGATCATATCTGGGCCACGCCCGATATCTCGGCTGCCGCTCACGGCAGCCGCATCCTGCGCGATGCACGTGGCTGGCTGCAGCCGTCAGACCATGTACCGGTGTTTGCCAGCTTTGACCTTTGATCGCCCCTTGGCCTTTTCGCATCCCACGCTCATATAAGGCCAAACCCAATCCGAGGGAGTCGAACCATGCTGGGATTCGCTGACAAACCGCAGCCGCCGGCTGACCTGATCAAGGACGCGACCGAAGCGACCTTCCTTGCTGATGTGATTGAACAAAGCCAGACGATCCCCGTGATCGTCGATTTCTGGGCGCCGTGGTGCGGCCCGTGCAAAACACTGACCCCCGTGATCGAGGCGGCGGTGAAGGCGGCGGGCGGCAAGGTCAAGCTGGTGAAGGTCGATGTCGATCAGAATCCGCGCATCTCGGCGCAGCTTCGCATCCAGTCGATCCCGACGGTTTATGCCTTCTGGCAGGGCCAGCCGGTTGACGGCTTTCAGGGCGCGGTTCCGGGCTCCGAGATCAAGGCCTTCATCGACCGTGTGACCGCCCTTGCGGGCGACGGCGGGCTGGGGGCGGCGCTTGAGGCGGCCGAGCAGATGCTGACCGAAGGTGCTGCGGTGGATGCCGCCGAAACGTTTGCCGCCATCCTGGGCGAAGATCCCGCCAATGCGGCGGCTTACGGCGGGCTGATCCGCGCGCATCTTGCGCTGGGCGAGACGGATCAGGCGCAAGCGCTTGCCGACGCAACACCACCGGAAATCGCTGGTGCGAAAGAGATCGAGGCGGCACGGGCGCAGATAGAACTGGCCCGGCAGGCCGCGAATGCCGGCCCCGAGGATGACCTGCGCCGCGCCGTTGCGGCGGATGAGAACGATCATCAGGCGCGGTTCGATCTGGCGCTGGCGCTGCATGCTGCAGGCAAGGTCGATGAGGCGGTGGACGAGTTGCTCGATCTGTTCCGGCGCGACCGCGATTGGAACGAGGGTGCGGCAAAGACCCAGCTTTTCATCATCTTTGACGCGCTCAAGCCGACCGACCCCATTGTGCTGAAAGGCCGGCGTCGTCTGTCGTCAATGATATTTGCCTGATCGTCGCGGCGGTCTAGGTACAGTCTCATGATAAAACCGACCGACCTTCCCGACACGATCCCCGTCTTCCCGCTGCCCGGCGCGCTGTTGCTGCCGCGCGCCCGGTTGCCGCTGCACATCTTCGAGCCGCGGTATTTGCAGATGCTGGAAGACACGATGAAAACCAAGCACCGGTTGATCGGGATGATCCAGCCGCGCGAGGTGCCGGAGGCCGCAGAAAAGCGGCTGCACGCCATCGGATGTTCCGGCCGTCTGACCGGATTTTCGGAAACCGAGGACGGGCGCTACATGATCACTTTGTCGGGCATGTCACGGTTTCGCGTCGTGCAAGAGGTGCAGGGCTTTTCCCCCTATCGTCGCTGTCAGGTGGACTGGACCCCGTTCGGACGCGATCTTGGCGGGGCCGAATCGGACCCCGGATTTCGCCGCACCGAATTCATGGCCGCACTGAAGCGCTATTTCGAAGCATTGGAACTTTCCACCGACTGGGGCAGCCTGAAGGGCGCAGATGAAGAGTTGCTGATCAACTCGTTGTCTATGCTGTGCCCGTTTGCGCCGGACGAAAAGCAGGCTCTGCTTGAGGCACCTTCGCTGGCCACGCGGCGCGAAACGCTTGTCACGCTGATCGAATTTGCGCTGCGCGGCGGCACCGGCGAAGAGATCATGCAGTGACCGACGGGCCAACCGAGGATGCTGCGCATGACCGCCGAATGCTGGAAGTGCTGGTCTGCCCGGTGACGCAAGCGGTGCTGAGCTATGACGCCGAGCGGCAAGAACTGGTATCGCGCGCAGCGTCGCTCGCCTTTCCAATACGCGGTGGAATTCCGATCATGCTGGTCAGCGAGGCACGGGCAATCGACTGAGGGTCTGTCCGGTTGTGCGGCTGCTTCAAACCGACGGCCATGCAGCCTCGACAATCATCTCGGGGCGTCAAGCGGATAGAAAATGCTGAGGGGCAGCCTTTTCCTCCTCCTGGCCCACAACGCCAAAGGCCGTTGGGCAGTGGATGTAGTGCCGGGCGTCGTGGTTGGCAAATCCTGCCGCGCCTGCCGAGGGCTGACAAGCGCCCGGTAATCTGTCCAGTAAATAGTTTTCCGCGAAGAATGCCCGCGCCGTGTGCGGGCTGGGGCAGGCGAGGCAGGATTTCACGCTGGTCAAATGCTGCAGGAAAAACGGGGCTTGTTGAGAGTTTTGGATTTCCAGCCGGACAAATGCCTGATCCTCGGCCTTCAGATCTGCTGACCTGCCAGCAGTTTTGGCAGATCACCGGTCAGCCCCGCCGCCTGGCGGATGAACCGGCGGCGCAGGCCCGGCATGGCGTTCACCAGCCCAAGCCCAAGGTCACGCGTCGCTCGCAGTATAGGATTATCGTTGGAAAACAGCCGGTTGACCATATCCATGCCAAGCGCCAAGGCGGTTGCGTCAAACCTGCGCCAGCGCTGATACCGCTCCAGCACATCGACCGCACCGATATCTTCGCCGCGCCGCTGCGCCTCGATCAGTACCTGCGCCAGTGCGCCGACATCGCGCAGGCCAAGGTTCAGGCCTTGCCCAGCGATGGGATGCACGCCGTGGGCGGCATCGCCCACCAGTGCAAGACGCGGTGCCACAAAGCTGACAGCAAGGCTAAGCGACAGCGGGTAGGTGAAACGGTCACCAGCCAAGCTGATCTGCCCCAGGAAATCGCCAAAGCGCGGGCGCAGCGCCGCCAGATACAGATCGTCGGGCAGCGCCTGAATGGCGGCAGCGTTGGCCTCGGTCTCGCTCCACACGATGGACGAGCGGTTTCCCGGCAGCGGCAGGATCGCCAGCGGGCCCGACGGCATGAAGAACTGATGCGCTATGCCATGATGCGGCAACTCATGGGCAATGGCGGTGACAAGCGCCGTTTGGCCATAGCCCCAGCCGGTACGCGCAATTCCCGCGCGGGTGGCGGTGCCGCTGCCGCGTCCGTCGCAGCCGACCAGCAGGCGCCCGGTCAGACTGCGCCCCGAGGCGAGTGTCACGCTGGCCTGTGTGGCCGTCACCTGTTGGGCAACAACGCTGTCGCCTGAAATCAGGGTGATGTTCGGCTCTTCCGCCATCGCCTGAAGGAAGGCGGTATACAGAAACCGGTCCTCCAGCAGAAAGCCCATCGGGCCTTCTTCGATCTCGGCGGCGTCAAAGGTCAGAAAGAACGGCGCGGCCCCGGCCCCGGCATGCCCGTCGCTCGCCTTGATCTGCAGGATCGGCTGGCATTTGTCGGCCACGCGCGGCCACGCGCCCAGCATGGTCAGCAGGCGTTTGGAGGCGATGGCCAGCGCATAAGCCCGCCCGTCAAAGCCCCGCTCGGCGCGCGCGGGTGCCGGGCGCGCGTCGATCACGGTGACGCGCAACCCGCCCTGCGCCAGCGCCAGCGCCAATGCGGGGCCGTTCAGCCCGCCGCCCGCAATCAGGATGTCACTGTCGATTATCATACAGCGCAATATGACCCCGCTGGCGGGATTGTCCATGCGATGCTCTGCCGCTACCCTTTGCGATATGGCAGGGAGACGGACATGGACAAGCGGACAGCGGGCGATCTGGGGCGGGCCATCGGGGCGGGCAAGGTACACCCGGTGGAACTGGTCGAGGCGCAGCTTGCGGCCATCAACGCCCATCCGCTGGCCGGGCGGATCTATGCACGCCTCACCCCGGCGCGGGCGCGGGCCGAGGCGATGGCGGCGGCGGGCCGCGCGAAAGCGGGCCTTCGCAAAGGGTTGCTGGATGGCGTGCCGCTGTCATGGAAGGACCTTTTCGACAGCGCCGGGATTGCGACCGAGTCGGGGTCGGCGCTGCTGAAGGATCGCGTGCCTGCGCGCGATGCCGAAGTGCTGGCGCGTGCGACGCAGCAGGGTCTCATCTGTCTCGGCAAGACGCATATGTCGGAACTGGCGTTTTCGGGGTTGGGGCTGAACCCCGTGGCGGCGACCCCGCCGTGCGTGAACGATCCGGGGGCGGTGGCGGGCGGCTCATCGTCGGGGGCGGCGGCGTCGGTTGCCTTCGGGCTGGCCCCGGCCTCAATCGGGTCGGATTCCATGGGGTCGGTGCGGATACCTGCCGCGTGGAATGATCTGGTGGGGCTGAAGACGACCATCGGTTTGCTGCCCATGGCCGGTGTGGTGCCGCTGTTTGAGCGCTTTGACACGATCGGCCCGCTGGCCCGCAACGTCGAGGATTGTGCGCTGCTTCTGGGGATTTTGCATGGGACTGCGGCCCCCGACTTGCGGGGTGCGACGGTTGCCGGATCGCGCATTCTGGTGCTGGAGACGGTGGCGTTGGATGATCTGCGCCCTGCGCCGGAGGCGGCGTTTGACCGGGCCGTTGCAAAACTGATCGCGGGCGGCGCGCGGGTCGAGCGGCTGGTGGCCCCCGAAGTGACCGAGGCGATAGGCCTTGCGGCGCTCCTCGCCACTGCCGAGGCTTATGGGATCTGGCGCGATACGATCGAAGCTGCGCCGCAAAAGATGTTTGTGCGAATTCTTGAGCGGTTCCGCACCGGCGCGGATCACACGGCTGCCGACTATGTAGCGGGATGGCGTCGGTTGCAGACGCTGCGGGCGATCTGGGCGGACCGGGTGGCGGGGGCGGATGCGGTGATCCTGCCGACCGTCCCCAACCTGCCGCCGGAAGTCTTGCGGCTGATGACGGACGAGGCCTATTATGTGACTGAAAACCTTGCTGCGCTGCGAAATACCCGCATCGCCAATCTGATGGGACTGTGCGCGATCACCCTGCCCGCAGGCGAGCCATCTTGCGGGATCAGCCTGATGGGCGCCGCAAGGGCCGAGGCGCGGCTGCTGCGATTGGCCTCGGCGGTCGAGCGGGCCTTGGCATAACTCGCCACAACGGGCTAAAAAGCCACAAAAATCCGCCTCTGGTCGGGTAAAGCACGGCGTTTTTCTGGACCGGGCGGCAAACCTTGGCTATCGTGATCGTGAACAGGGCGCGACGACCCTGACAATGAGGCAGTAATGGCGTTTCCAGAGCGGTTTTCGAACCTGCCAGATTACGCATTCCCGCGTTTGCGGGCACTACTAGATCCGCACGCCCCCGGCGGCGACCCCATTGCCATGACCATCGGAGAGCCGACGCACCCGCAGCCCGGCTTTGTCGCCGAGGTGCTGGCCGCCAATCTGGACGGCTTTGGTGTCTATCCGCCGAATGACGGCACGCCGGAGTTGCTGGCAGCCATCTCCGCCTGGCTGAAGCGGCGCTACGGCGTCGATCTGGGGCCAGAGCAGATCATGGGGCTGAACGGCACGCGCGAAGGGCTGTTCAACGCGGCGCTGGCGCTGTGTCCCGAGACAAAGAACGGTCAGCGCCCGGTCGTTTTGATGCCCAACCCGTTCTATCAGGTCTATGCCGTGGCGGCGCTGGCCTTGGGGGCCGAGCCGGTCTATGTGCCTGCAACGGCCGCAACCGGATTTCTGCCGGATTATGCGGGCCTTGCGCCGGACCTGCTGAACCGGGTGGCGCTGGCCTATCTGTGTTCGCCCGCCAATCCGCAAGGCGCTGTCGCCTCCCACGGGTATTGGGCGGGGCTGCTGGCGCTGGCCGAAAAGCACGATTTCATCGTTCTGGCCGATGAATGCTATTCTGAGGTCTGGCATGCTGCGCCACCCCCCGGTGTGCTGGAAGTAGCGGCAGCAACGCGTGCCGACCCCGAGCGGGTCTTTGCCTTCCATTCGCTGTCCAAACGCTCAAACCTGCCGGGCCTGCGGTCGGGCTTTGTTGCGGGGGGCGCGCAGGGCATTGCCCGGATGCGGAAGTTGCGATCCTTTGCCGGGGCACCGGTGCCGCTGCCGCTGCAACGCGTGTCGGAGCGCGCCTGGGGCGACGAGGCGCATGTGGTGGCGAGCCGGACCCTGTACCGGGAAAAATTTGTCGATGCCGCCGGGATTTTCGCGGGCATGCAGGGGTTCCGCCTGCCGGATGGCGGTTTCTTTTTGTGGTTGCCCGTCGAAGATGGTGAGGCGGCAGCACTGAGATTATGGCGCGAAACGGGGGTGCGGGTGCTGCCCGGTGCCTATCTGTCGCGCGATGTGGACGGGGAAAACCCCGGCAAGGATTACATTCGGGTCGCCCTTGTGGCCCCCCGGGACGAGACGCGGCGCGGCCTGACACGGCTTCGCGACTGCCTGTATGCGTAAGGACGGAAAGACCATGGCATCCTATCAGATGAGACAGCGCGACCCGCTTCTGGATCAGAACATGCAGGCCACGCTGGAACGGCGCGGCAAGGAACTGCTGGGCCTCATCATGATCGGCGCGGCCATTGCCGCGACGCTGATGCTGTGGAGCTATACGCCCGAAGATCCCGGCTGGATGGTGGCCACGGATGGTCCCGCGCAGAACGCGATGGGCCGGTTCGGGGCGGCTACCGCCTCGACCCTGATCATCATCTGCGGCAAGGGGGCCTGGGGTATTCCGCTGATCCTGCTGGCCTGGGGGGTGCGCTTTGCGACCCACCGCGGCGAAGATCGCGCTGTTGGGCGGATGATTTTTGCCGTCATCGCGGTGGCGCTGGCGTCGGTTTTTGCGGCAACCCATGTGCCGGGTGCCGAGTGGACCCACTCTTTCGGGTTGGGCGGCCTGTTCGGCGATACCATCGTTGGTGCGATGCTGGGCGTGCTGCCGTTGGGGGCCGGGGCTGGGCTGAAACTGCTGTCGCTGATGTCCGGGATTGCCCTGATTGCGATGGGCCTGTTCGTGACCGGGTTTGAGAAAGGCGAACTGCGCGCCATCGCCCGTTTCCTCATTGTCGGAGTCGTGCTGACTTATGCCCAGCTTGCGGCGGCGCTGGGACGCGGTGCTGCAGAAACGGCGCGTGCCGCGCAGATGCTGCGCGAACGTCAGGCAGAACGTCGCATGGCAGGCCGAATTGCCGGATCCTCTGCGATTGCCGAAAGTGCCGGAGCGCAGGGCTGGGTGTCGCGCCTGCGGCAAGGCCGGAATGACGCGGCAGCCAAACCGTTGTTTGAGCCGCAGCCGCTGAGCGGCGGTGGCCGTGCAAGGTTTGTCGGTGCCGATACGCGCCTGCGGGCTGAACAGCGCTACGCCGGCGCATCCTTGGGTGCCGAGGCTGTGGCAGCGCCGGGCGTATTCTCGGCCCCGGTCCGCATGGCGACAACACCGCCGCGCCCACGAGGCGGCCTTCTGGCGATGATGAAGCGCAGTATCGAGCCAGAACTGATAGAGCCGGTGTTGTCGTCGCAGGCGGCCCTTGCAGATCAGCCCAGCGATGATCGCATCAGTGCGCGCATCAGCGACGCCATTCGTACGCGTGTGCGCCCCGGCCTTCTGGCCGGAACTTCAACTGCTGCCGCCCGCAGCGCAACTGCCCGTCAGGAACCCCCGGTCGTTGGGCGCGCCACCGGCCCGAATCCGCTGATCGCAACCTTCGACAGCAAACGCGGTCTTGCGACCAGCAGCGCAACGCCTCTGGTGGCCGGGGAAGACCGGGATCAGGGCGGCACTGCCGACAGCGACGACGACGGATGGGATGCGGATGACATTGATACTTTCGATGATGATCTGCACGAATTGTCGGTGATGGAGCCGGTTGGCCTGCCGCGCCTTGGTGCGGTACTGTCTGCCCCGGACTCGCGCCGCGTGGTGCAGCAACCGGCGAAAAAGCCTGCCCCGCCGTCTCGGCAGGCGGTTTCCGAATCCCAGCCCCGGCTGCGCTTTGACGATCCCGCCCCGGCCTATGAGGTGCCGCCGCTGTCGCTTCTCTCTGCGCCGGAGGTGACGAAAGAGAGGCATCTGAGCAACGACGCGCTGGAGGAAAATGCGCGGATGCTGGAATCCGTGCTGGACGACTACGGCGTGAAGGGCGAGATCACCTCTGTTCGCCCCGGCCCGGTTGTGACGATGTATGAACTGGAACCCGCGCCGGGTCTGAAGGCCAGCCGCGTGATCGGCCTTGCCGATGACATTGCCCGCAGCATGTCGGCGCTTTCGGCCCGTGTTTCGACCGTGCCGGGTCGCACCGTGATTGGCATCGAGTTGCCGAATGTCCACCGTGAGAAGGTGGTGCTGCGCGAAATCCTGTCGGCCCGCGACTTTGGCGACAGCAACATGCGCCTGCCGCTGGCCTTGGGCAAGGATATCGGCGGCGATCCGGTGGTGGCGAACCTTGCCAAAATGCCCCACCTTCTGATTGCCGGGACGACCGGTTCGGGCAAGTCGGTGGCGATCAACACGATGATCCTGTCGCTGCTTTACAAGCTGACGCCCGAGGAATGCCGCCTGATCATGATCGATCCCAAGATGCTGGAACTGTCCGTCTATGACGGTATCCCGCACCTTCTGTCGCCCGTGGTGACCGACCCCAAGAAGGCCGTTGTCGCCCTGAAATGGGTCGTGGGCGAGATGGAGGAACGCTATCGCAAGATGTCCCGCATGGGTGTGCGCAACATCGAGGGCTATAACGGACGGGTGCGCGAGGCGCTTGCCAAGGGCGAGATGTTCAAGCGCACGATCCAGACCGGGTTTGACGAGGAAACCGGTGATCCGGTGTTCGAGACGGATGAATTCCAGCCCGTCACCATCCCCTATATCGTGGTGGTGGTTGACGAGATGGCCGACCTGATGATGGTCGCGGGGAAAGAGATCGAGGCCTGCATCCAGCGGCTGGCGCAGATGGCCCGCGCCAGCGGCATCCACCTGATCATGGCCACGCAGCGCCCGTCGGTCGATGTCATCACCGGCACGATCAAGGCGAACTTTCCCACCCGGATCAGTTTTCAGGTGACGAGCAAAATCGACAGCCGCACGATCCTGGGCGAACAAGGGGCGGAACAGCTGCTGGGCATGGGTGACATGCTGTACATGGCGGGCGGGGCCAAGATCACTCGCATCCACGGGCCGTTCGTCAGCGATGAAGAGGTCGAGGAAATCGTCAACCACCTGAAATCCTACGGGCCGCCGGTCTATATGTCAGGCGTCATCGATGGCGTGGAAGACGACAAGGCCGATGACATCGACATGGTGCTTGGCCTGGCAACCGGTGAAGGCGACGATGCGCTATACGATCAGGCTGTGGCGATCGTGGCGAAAGACCGCAAATGTTCGACGTCCTATATCCAGCGCAAACTGGGCATCGGCTATAACAAGGCGGCGCGTCTGGTCGAACAGATGGAAGAAAATCACGTCGTTACAACCGCGAACCACGTCGGCAAGCGCGAGATCCTGTTGCCCGAGCATTGATCGGCGCCTCCCCGCTTCGTGAACCGGGCGGGGGGTGCGGGCGCGGCGCGAAGGGACTACATTAAATCTATGAAAAAACCTCGCATCCTTCTGGCATCGGTAGCACTGATCGCCCTTGCGCTGCCCGCCGCTGCTGAAAAGCTGTCACTGGCGGAACTGTCGAGCTATCTGAACGGCCTTGGAACCGCCGAGGCGGCCTTTACCCAGACCAATGCCGACGGATCGCGCACAACCGGCACGCTTTACATCAAACGGCCGGGGCGGGCGCGGTTCGAATATGCGCCTCCCGAGACCAGCCTCGTGATGGCGGGGGGCGGGCAGGTGGCGATATTCGACGCAAAGTCGAACCAGCCGCCCGAGCAGTATCCGCTGCGCCGCACACCGCTGAACCTGATCCTTGCAGAAAAGGTCGATCTGGAACAGGCAAAGATGGTGGTTGGCCACGGTGAAGTTGGCGACACCACCCGCGTTGTCGCCCAAGACCCCAAGAACCCCGAATACGGCACGATCGAGCTTGTTTTTACTGCTAACCCCACCACACTGCGCCAGTGGATCATCACCGATGACAGCGGCAGCCAGACCACGGTTGATCTGAGCACGCTGAAAACGGGTGTCACGCTGTCAGCGTTCCTGTTCGACATCTCGGCCGAGCGGGCAAAGCGCAGCCGCTGACTGCCAGTGTCAGGTGCAGGTTTGCAGTTGCACCCGGTATAGTTCCGACCGGCTGGCGACCCGGTCGGCCACATCGATCAGCCAAGGCTTGCCGTTGTAGCTGCCGCTGGCAAAGCCGTTACGACCTTCGTGGTAGGCCAGATACTGGTTGCGTGTATCCGATTTGGAAATGCCCAGACGGGTATAGGTTTCATTCATGTACCAGCCCATGAAATCGGTGGCGTCCTGAATGCGGTCGCGCTTGGCGCTCCTCCGACCCTGATCTTGCTGATACTCTTCCCAGGTGCCGTCGATTGCCTGGCTATAGCCATAGGCAGAGCTTTGACGTCCCATCGGAATGATCCCAAGCGCATACTGATGCGGGGTCCGCGCATTGCCGATGAATTTCGATTCCTGATGGATTGCCGCCATTTGCACGTAGACCGGCACGCCCCATTTCCGCTCCGTCGCCTCCATTGCGGTGAAATACCGCGGGCGTTCGCGCACAATGCTGCACGCATTGTCCAGATCACGGGGCGCCGAAAAATTGCCACCACCGCCGCAGGCGGCAAGCAGCAACAACAGGATCGACGCGCGAAGAAGTCTGCTCATCTGCCTCTCGCACTTTTCTTTTGCAGAAACGATAGGGCATATCCGTGGAATGGGAAATGGGGCGCAGCCCCCGGACCGATCAGAAAAACGCGAGGTAGGCGTTTTCCTGCAATAAAATCACAGGTCTGTCGGCGCTATCGCGCTGGCACCGACGCTCTTTGCCGCTTGCCCGGACAAGACGTTGCGTCACCGCTATCCCGGACTGTAGGGCAAAGGTCCACAGACTGTTTCCCTTAAACCTCGTCTCACCGATGGACAAATAACGTCTCAAGGGAATAATAACCAGAGTTGAGGATCGGGTTATGTTGAAGACACAAGCAAAGTATCATCTGGGGCAGGTGCTCCGCCACCGGAAGCATCCGTTCCGGGGCGTGGTCTTTGATGTCGATGCGATGTTCTCTAATACCGAAGATTGGTATGATGCCATTCCCGAGGAAAGCCGTCCGAAACGCGATCAGCCGTTTTACCACCTGCTGGCAGAAAACGATCAAAGCTATTACGTCGCCTATGTCTCCGAGCAGAATCTGGTGCCGGATGACACAGGCGAGCCGGTCGATCACCCTGACCTGCACGATCTGTTTGGCGACTTTGAGGATGGCCGCTATCCGCTGCAGTTCCAGCTGAACTGACCGGTCAGCGGGGCATTGCCCGGCCCGCTGGTGTCGCCACAAGGATCAATACCCCAGCGCGCAACCGTCCTTGCGGGGGTCCGATGCGCCTTGCAACACGCCCGTTTCGTCCATCAGGATCGCCTGCGCCCCGCCTATCGGACCGGTCGCTTCGATCACCGGATGCCCCATTTCTGCCAGCCGCGCCCGCACATTGGGGTGATACCCGCGTTCGACGCTGAATTCGCCCTGTGCTGCGAAACTGCGGGGGCCGTCGATTGCGGCCTGTGGATGCATCCCATAGTCGATCAGGTTGGTGACAAGGCGCGCATGCCCGTTCGGCTGATAGGCCCCGCCCATCACGCCAAACGGCATGATGACCCGCCCCGCCTTGCGCAGCATCCCGGGAATGATCGTGTGCATCGGCCGCTTGCCGCCCGCCGCCTCGTTCGGGTGGCCTTCTGTCAGGGTGAAACCGGCGCCCCGGTTCTGGAAATTGATTCCGAACCGGGTCGACGCAAGGCCCGCGCCGAAGGAATGGAATACCGAATAGATCAGCGACACCGCCATCCGATCGCGGTCCACCACGGTCAGATAGACCGTCTCGCGGTGGACTGCCTCGGTCAGCGGGGCCGCCGCGGCCATCGCTTGGCGCGGGTCGACCAGCGAGACAGCCGCAGCCATCGCCCGGCGCGGGTCGATCAGGGCGGCAAGCCGCGTTGCGGTGTCCGGCGACAGCATGTGGGCAAGGCGCGTCATGTAATCTGCATCGGACAGAAAGCGGTTGCGCGCGTCATAGGCAAGCTTCGCCGCCTCTGCCTCCAGATGCGCGCGGTCGGCTCCGAACGGCTCAAGCGAGGCAAGATCGAAATGCGACAGGATATTCAGCATCAGTATCGCGGTCGCGCCCTGCCCGTTTGGCGGATGCTCGACCAGATCGACGCCTTTGTAGTTGCCCGCGACCGGTTCGCCGTAAGTGCTTGCTGTCTCTGCAAAGTCCTCAAGGCTGTGCGTGCCGCCCAGTGCGTTGAGGGAAGCCACCATATCCTCGGCAACCTCGCCCTCGTAGAACCCCGCGCGCCCAAGTGCAGCGATCCGGCGCAGCACCTCGGCCTGACCCGGCGCGCGGAAAATCTGTCCGACACTTGGGGCAACACCCTGCATCAAGTAGAATTCGCGCGCTGCCCCTCGCAGATCACCCGCCGCCGCAACCCAGTCGGCAGCGGTGCGCGGTGCGACCGGCACGCCTTCGTCGGCATAGCGGATGGCCGGCGCCAGTGTTTCGCCAAGGGCCAGCCGTCCCCAATCGGCAGAAAGGCGGCAGAACGCATCAACGGCACCCGGCACCGTAACCGCCTCCGGGCCAGAGACGGGTACCACCGCCAAGCCCTCGGCCCGCATGGCAGCCGCCGACAGGCCTTTCGGCGCGCGGCCCGAGCCATTCAGCGCGATGATCCGTTCTTCGCCCGCGGGCTTCAGTAGAACAAAACAATCGCCGCCGATCCCGGTCATCTGCGGCTCGCAAATTCCCAGCAGCACAGCGCCTGCAATCGCCGCATCGACAGCGTTGCCTCCGGCCTCGAGAATGTTGATCGCCGTCTTTGCCGCGAGAGGATGAGACGTGGCACACATGCCGTTCGTTGCAAAAACGGCGGAACGGCCGGGAATTTGAAAGTCGCGCACGTCACCCTCCTGAACACAGGGCTTAGCGTAGGGCGCGCAGACTGGAATTCCAAGTAGCAGAACCCCGGCGTCGCAGACCGGATGGGGGCTGTTGCCGCAACGCCGGGGTGAAGCTTTGGCAGCTACACCGTCAAGATGCTTGGAACCTGCGGCGCAGATGCGGGCAAAGTATGGCCGGATTGCGGCAATTCTTCTGGATTGGAAACGACTTGCATTGATCCAGCCTATTGTTCATTTTTCAGACGGAACGACAATTCATTGCTGTCGCCCACCCGGCGATAGTCAAGATCGCTCGCCAAAGCGCGAATCAGATGCCAGCCGAAACCACCCTCGGGCAGATCCGCAACAGCCAACGGGATTGCCAACCGACCATCGGGCAGAATGTTTCCCGGCATATGCCTGCCGTGGTCGGTTATGGTGCAGGTCAACGCGCCCTTTTCGACACGGATTGTTACCTCGATCTCGCCACTGGCGCTGGCATAGGCGTGTTCGACCACGTTGTTCAGCACTTCGGCCAGAACGATCTCGGCCGTCCCGCGTTCCGCATCGGGCAGCAGGCGCAGCGTCTGGCCCTGAAACAGCCCTTGCAGCGCATCGCGTACCGCCAGCGGGTTGCTTGGGACGACCAGCCGGATCACGCCGCTGGCTGGGTCAGACGGCATTTCGCAGCCCGGCCGGCACGGTGGCATGGATCGTGAAAACGCTGTCCATCCGCGTCAGCCGGAACACTTTTTCAACCGAGGGTGTCAGCCCCGCAAGTTCCAGCTTGCGGGTCGGACCAAGCAGTTTCATGACCGCCACAACCGCCCCAAGCCCGCTCGAGTCAAGAAATGCCACCTGCGCAAGATCAAGCACGACACGCGCGGATGGCACCTGCAACACGTCGCGCATTCGATCCTTGAACTGGATTGCAACCGCTGCGTCGATCCGGTCTTCCATCACGCGCACGATCAGCAGGTCGCCGTGCTGTTCCGCCAAAAGCTGCATCCCGTCGCTCCTCTGCCAAATCCAAAGCAAGGCTAGGCGCGAAGCCTTATCATTTCGTAACCGCTGACGCGCTAACCCGCCGACCAGGCCGGCCGCGGTCCTTTCGCTTTCGCGCCGGTTCAACTATCGTGACCGGCCTGACTTGCCCCAACGAAAGCGCCATGATGGATTATGACAGCCTCGCCATCGCCCTGCGTGCGCTTTGCGACGCAGAGACTGACACAGTGGCGTTGATGGCCACTGTGGTATGCGAAGTGCATCATGCACATCCGCTTGCAGACTGGACGGGGTTCTACCGGGTGACCGCGCCGGGCCTGATGAAGATCGGTCCCTATCAGGGGGGGCATGGCTGCCTTGTGATCCCGTTTTCGCGGGGTGTCTGCGGGGCGGCCGCGCGGACCGGGCAGGTGCAGCTTGTGCCGGATGTGGAGGCGTTTGCCGACCATATCGCCTGCGCCGCCTCGACCCGGTCGGAGTTGGTGCTGCCGGTGTGGAACGGGGCAGGCCGGTTGCTTGGGGTGCTGGATCTGGACAGCGATACGCTGGCCGCGTTTGACCAGACCGACGCCGACCGGCTGACCGTGATTCTGGCCGAGACGTTCCGCCACGCAACATGACGGTTTCGGTGCGGCACGGGTGATTGGCGGCGCACTGCTTTAGTGATGCTCCGCAGCATTCCGACCGGGGTTGAGGCCCCTGTTGCCTGCCACGAAATCTGCTATCGCTCGCCTTGAGACATGACAATGGGCGACGCATGACGCATCTCTGGGTACGGGCCGAACAGCGGCCCAATGAAGAGCGGGTCGGGCTGACTCCGGACGGTGCGGCGGCGCTGGTGCGCGCCGGCCTTCGGGTAACCGTCGAGAACAGCCATGTCCGGGCCATTGCAATCGGCGGCTACCGTGCTGCGGGATGCGAGATCGTGCCGGAAAACGGCTGGCCCACAGCCCCCGCCGACGCGATCATCTTCGGGCTAAAGGAACTGCCCGAAGACGGCACGCCTTTGACCCATCGCCACATCATGTTCGGGCATGCCTACAAGGGGCAACCGGCGGGGCGTGTGCTGCTGGAGCGGTTCCGGGCCGGGGGTGGCACGCTTTACGATCTGGAATATCTGGTGGATGAGACGGGTCGCCGGGTTGCCGCGTTTGGCTATTGGGCGGGCTATGCCGGGGCTGCCGTCGCACTGAAATGCTGGGCGGCACAGCAACGCGGCGCACTGGCCGGGCCGGTTCACAAATATCCTGGCAAGGCGGCGCTTCTGTCTGATCTTGGCGCGGAACTGGCGGCCACGGGTGCGGGTCGTCCCGCTGCCATCGTGATCGGCGCGCTGGGCCGGGTTGGCACGGGCGCGTCGGATCTGTGCGCGGCATTGGGCGTATCAGTCACGAAATGGGACATCGCGGAAACCGCCGCCGGCGGGCCGTTCCCCCTGGTGCTGGAGCATGAGATCTTCCTGAACTGCATCCTCGCCCGCCCCGGCTGCCCGGTTTTCGTCCCCGCAAGTGCGCGCACAGCGCCGCGCAAACTGACCGTGATTGGCGATATCGCCTGCGATCCCACGTCGGATTTCTCGCCCATCAAGGTCTATGACCGCACCACCGACTGGAAGGCGCCCGCGCTACGCGTCCATGATGCGCCGCTGCTGGATGTGACGGCGATCGACAATCTGCCCTCGCTTTTGCCGGTGGAAAGCAGCGAGGATTATGCAGTCCAGCTTTTGCCCTCGCTTCTGACGCTTGCCGCCCTTGAGGGCGGTGTCTGGGGGCGGGCAAAAGCCGAGTTTGACCGCCATGTTCCCGCCTTGCAGGAGAAACGATGATGACAATCCATTGGTGTGGCACGGGCCTGTCGGCGGTTCCCGGCCTGCGGCGGCTGATCGAGGGCGGCCACAAGGTGGTGGTCTGGAATCGCACGGTCGAGAAAGCGCGCGAGGCCGTGGGGGATCTGACCGACGACATCCGCGCCTATACGCTGGACGCGCTGACCGCCGCCCTGCAATCGGGCGATGTTGCCGTGTCCATGCTGCCCGCAGATCAGCATGTGTCGATTGCCAAGGCCTGCCTTGCGAGACACGCGCATTTCGTATCGTCCAGCTACATCGCGCCGGAGATGAAAGCGCTGGACGACACGTTTCGCCGCGCCGGCCTTGTCAGCCTGAACGAAGTCGGCCTCGATCCCGGCATCGACCACCTGATGGCGCATGATCTGGTTGCGCGCTACCGCGCGTCGAAGGCCTATGGCGCGCAGAATGTGCTGTCGTTCACTTCTTATTGCGGTGGCGTGCCAAAGATACCCAACGCGTTCCGCTACAAGTTCAGCTGGTCACCGCTGGGCGTGCTGAAAGCGCTGCGATCACCCTCGCGGTCGTTGCGGAATTTCAGCGAACTGCGGGTGAACCGGCCGTGGGACGCGATCACCGCCTATGATGCACCCTTGCCGGTGCATGAGACGTTCGAAGTTTATCCGAACCGTGACAGCCTGCCGTTCCAGCAGGATTACCGCTTTGACCCTGACTGGACCGTGCGCGACTTTGTGCGCGGCACGATCCGCCTGAACGGCTGGGCCGAGGCCTGGGCGCCGGTCTTTGCCGAAATCGAGACGTTGCAGGGGCCGGAGGGCGAGGCGCGGCTGGCCGAGATGGCGGATGCCTTCTGGAGCGACAACGCCTATGCGGCCGGAGAGCCGGACCGGGTGATCCTGTTCGTGTCGCTGAAGGCCGAGCGGGACGGCCGCACAGTCTGGCACGAAACCTGGGCGATGGATGCCTGGGGCGACGCGCGCGGCACGGCGATGGGCCGCCTTGTATCGGTGCCGGTGTCGCTTGGCGTCGAGGCGGTTTTGGCGCGCGAGATCCCGGTGGGAGTGCATGCCGCCCCGCATGACCCAAAGCTGCTGGCGCGCTGGCTGCATGAGGTAGAGCATCTGGCGCAATACATGGCGCGGATCGGTCATCTGGCCTGAGCGCGGCTGGATTGCTAGAAAAAAGGGGGTATTTAGGCCGAAAAGAAGCCAAGCAGGGCCACCGCGCGCTATTTCGGGGCGAACAGCCGGTAATAGGCCCAGTCCGGCAGGAACTGCGACAGCCGGAAAAACCATGAGAATACGGTCGGAAAGCTGACCTTGAAGCGATCGGTCTGCATGTGGCGGAACATGTGATCGGCGGCCTCAGCCGGTTCCATCAGGAACGGCATCTTGAAATCGTTTTTCTCGGTCAGGCGGGTGCGGATGAAGCCGGGATTGGCAACCTGCACCACAATTCCGCTGCCGCGCAGATCGGCCCGCATCGATTCCGCCAGTGCCATGGTGCCGGCTTTGCTGGCGCTGTATCCGATGGCCCCCGGCAGGCCCCGAAACCCTGAAAGGCTGCCAGTTATCACCACATGCCCCGCGCCGCGCGCCACCATGGCGGGCAGCGCAGCACCCATCACGCGGGCGCAGCCGGTGAAGTTCACGTCGCACATCGTCTCTGCCTTGTCGGCATCCCAGTTCTGCGCGGTCATCGGCCAGTAAAGCCCGGCCAGAAATACCACCCCGTCGATCTGCCCCACAGCCAATGCTGCCTCACGCACTGATGCCACATTCGCCACATCGACCGGCACCACCTGCGACGGGCCGGGCAGCGAGGCGGCCACCTCGGCCAGCCGGTCGGCATTGCGCGCCGACAAGATCACCTCGGCCCCCGCCGCACTCAGCCGTTCGGCCAAGGCGCGGCCAAGCCCCTCGCTGGCCCCGACCAGCCAATAGCGTTTGCCCTGCCAGTTTCTCATGCGTCTTTCTTTCGCATCGTTGCGACCAGTTCGGCCACCGTCACGCCGAACTTTGTGAACTGGCTGCGGTTCATGATGGTTCCATTCTCCATCAGATACATCCAGTCGGTCACGTTCAACACATGGCCCCCCGCCTCGGGTAGCAGGCGGATGCGGTATTTCAGCTGCACCGCCGAACCCTCGGCCCGGCCTTGCCCGTCGCCAACCACGTCGGGGGCGGTGGCCTTTACCGACCCGTCATTGCCCAGTGTCAGCGTCCATTCGCGGTCCTGCACGACCCCGGTGTCATAGTGAAACCGTTCGCTCATCACGCCCACGTTGCCATCCCAGCGCGCTTCCATATCGGCGACAAAGCGTGAGGTGACGCGGCCCGTTGGGCCATAGATCACACCTTCGCACAGGATCGGCCCGTTCAGATGCTGGCGCAGATCAAAGAGCGGCGCTGCAGTGGCATAGTCGCTCGGCGACTGGGCGCGAAACCCCATGATCCGGCGCATGAGCGCCAGCAGACCCAGCATCAGAACCATGCCGATCAGAAGAAAGACGTAAGAAGGCACCCGTCATGTCTCCGCAATAGGGGTGGCAAGCAGAAGCCCGATCGCCACGAGTTTCAGCGCACAGGGAACCAGCGCGTACAGGATAGAGAGCAACGCCAGCGCCGGCTCGGGGTTGCCCCCCCCCGGCACAAAGCCCTGCGATTGCAGTAGCGGCAGCAGCGTGACCGCCGCGAAGGCCAGCGTAAACTTGGTGACAAAGGCCCACAGGCCGAACCCCGCCCCCGCCCCCGGTGCAATCACCGACAGGCGACGCGCAAAGATTGCGGGTAAAAGCGTGGTATCCGCACCCAATGCAGCGCCAGAGGCTGCACAGATCACGGCGAAGGCCACCACATCGCCCGCCCCCAGTGTCGCGGCAAAGGCAAAGGCCAGCACCGACAGCACCATTCCCGCCAGCAGCACCGGCTTTTCGCCAAATCGGGTGGCGAGACGGCTCCACAGCGGGGCGGTCACGGCGGCGGCCAGAAAGAACACCAGCAGCAGCGGTCCTTCGCTGCCTGGCGCGGCAAGGCGGCTTTCCACGAAGAACAGAAACAGGGTCGAGGTGACGGCAACCGGGGTTGCATTGACCAGTGCAAGGATCAAAAGCCGCCGCGCCAATCCATCGCGCAGCACATCGCGCAGGGCTATCTCGGCGGGCGGGCGCAGGCGGCCGTCGCCCACACCCCATTCGCGGCGCATCACCCATCCGGCGACCACCGCCACGACTGCAAATCCGATGGCAAACCCGGTGAACGGCGCATCGGAGACCGCCGCCAACGCCACCGGGGCCACCGCCGCCAGAGATACACCCAGAAGCGCGCCACCCTCGCGCCAGCCCGCAAGGCGCAGATGGCCCTGATCACCCAAGGATGCCGCCTTGCGGACTCCCTCGGCGTAAAAGCTGATCGACAGAAAACTGAAGGCGGAAAACAACACCACCAGCGTGATTGCAAACCACCACAGAGGTGCGATCGGCGGCGCTATGGCGAACAGCGCGAACATCGCGCCGGCCATGCACAGCACGGCAAGGGCCACCATCGGGCCACGCTGTGCCTCCATCTTTTCGGACAGCCAGCCCAGCAGCGGATCCTGCACCACATCGATCAACCGCAGCAGGAACAGCGCAGCCCCCAGTGCGGCGAGGCTGACGCCGTAATTGTCGACAAAGAACTTGGGCGCATGGATGTAGATCGGCAGGCCCGCCGCCGCGATCAGCCCGGCAAACAACGCCCAGGCCCCCAGGCGCGGGTTGGCATCGACTGGGCGCGCGGCCAGTGCGGTCACCGTGTCACCTCATCGACCGGCGGAAGGGGGCGCGTGCGGAACCTCGCGCCTTTCCACCACAGCTTGACCGCCTGCCAGTGGATCAGCGCCAGCACCCGGCGCGACCCGAACGGGCGGCGCACACAGGCCGAAAGGATGGCGCGGTTTGTCAGCACCAGGCGGGGCCCGGTCAGCGTGGCGATCAGCCCGCCGTCGCCCTGCGCATAGTCGATCCAGATGCCGATCCGGTCGGGACGGATGTCAAAGCGAAAGGTGTAGTCACCCTCGACCGGCTGAAACGGCGAGACGTGGAAGATCTTCGTCGCCTGCACCGTATCTTCGCGGGTCAGGGGGGCATGATCCTCGCGGTGGCAAAGATAAGAATGGCGGTCGCCGAATGTATTGGACACCTCGGCAATCACCACCCGTAATGCCCCGGTCGCATCATGGCACAGCCAGAAGCTGACCGGGTTGAACACATGGCCCAGCACACGGGGTTGTGCCAACAGCAGCACCCGGTCCGATCCCGGCAAGGCATACGAAGCCAGCACCTCGCGTACCCAGGCGACGCCACGCCCCCGCTTTGGGTTCCCGCCGTGATCGGCGTCATGCAGCGACAACAGGTTGCGGCAGTTGCGCGAAAACAGCGACGGCCCGCCTGCCGTCTCGGGGTCCAGCATAAGATAGTCCACGCCGTAGCGAAAACTGTTCGTCACGGCCCCTTTGCGGCCGTGGAACGTCTCGCCCCGGATATGGTCCACCGTTGTCACGCCGCGATCTGCCGGGCGCGGGCGCGCATGCCCTCGACCACTTCGACGGCGCTGGCGAAGCCGTCCTCGTGAAAGCCGTTGCGCATCCATGCCCCGCAAAACCATGTGCAGCGTGCACCGTTCATCGCCCGGATCTGCTGCTGCGCCTGCTGTGCCAGCATATCATAAACCGGATGACGGAAGGTTACGGAATCATGGATCAACGCCGGATTGATCGGGCGGTTGGAGTTCAGTGTGACGAACAGCGGGTCGTCCTTGGGGATCGGTTGCAGCGAGTTCATCCAGTAGGTCAGATCGATCCGATCGCGCTTTGGCCCGTCGGGTTCGACATAGACCCAGGACGCCCAGGCCGCGCGGCGTTTCGGCATCACCGAGGGATCGGCATGCAGCACCGCCTCGTTCGTTTGATAGCGGATCGCGGACAGTGCCGCCCGCTCTTCGGGGGCCACGTCTGACAGCAGGCGCAGCGTGTCGTCGGAATGGGTGGCGAACACAATCTCGTCAAACATCTCCCACTCGCCGCCGGCCACGCGCACGGCGGCCCCGCCCGCGCCCCGGCGCACGGCGGCCACTGTCGTACCAAGGCGCAGATCTACGCCTTCCGCCACCATGGCGGCTTGCAGGCGGCGGACATATTCCACTGACCCGCCCTTCACGGTGTACCACTGGTGCTGGCCGTAAACTCCTAAAAGCGCATGGTTGCGGAAAAACCGGATCAGCGCCTGAGCCGGAAAATCAAGGATGGCCTGCGTCGGGGTTGACCAGATCGCGCCGGACAATGGCAGGATGTAGTAATCTCGAAACCAGGCACCTGTTCCCAGATCAGCCAGAAAATCGCCGATCGTGATGGCATCATCCTGCGCCAGCGCAACCGCTTTTGCATTGAACCTGGTCACGTCGCGCAACATGCCCAGAAACTGCGGGTTCACCAGATTGCGCCGCTGCGCGAAGACGGCGTCAAGACTCGCCAGCCCGTATTCCAGCCGACCGCCCTGAACCGACGCACCGAAACTCATGCTGCTTTGTACCGTAGGCACATTCAGTTTGTCGAACAACGCCACGAGATTGGGGTAGTTCACTTTATTGTAGACGATGAAACCCGTATCCACGGGTTGATCGCCCCGCTTGCCCGCCATCACTGTGCGAGCATGTCCGCCCAGCCGACCTTCAGCCTCGAACAGCACGACAGCATGATCTTGTGACAGCAGGTGCGCTGCGGCCATGCCGGAAATGCCTCCACCGATCACCGCAATGCGCCGCGGTGCGGCAGATAGCCTTTCGAATGGCATGAGCGAGGAGCCTTTCCGTTGGATTAAGTTGTTTACGCAACGGCTCCGAAAACGGATCAGAATGCAAGGAGATCACGAAGTTGCGCACTACTTGACGCGTCGCGTGATCCGATTGCGCCAAAGTGTCGTAGAACTATGATGTTGATGATGCCAATCCCTTCTGAGAAACCGGATGCACGAGGCGCAGTGCAAGCTTATGCTGCGGTTCCGACCTTGCGTGCTGGGCAGGTCGAGGGAACGGGGACGATGGCGGCAGAAACCGAAACTGATTGGGCGGCCTTGCTGATGCGGGTGCGCGACGATGCTGACAAGGCGGCCTTCGCGCAGATTTTCCGGCACTTCGGGCCGCGCGTAAAGGCGTTCCTTAAGAAGTCAGGTGCAGGTGACGCCCTTGCCGAAGAGTGTGCGCAGGACGTAATGGCGACTCTCTGGCAAAAATCCCATCTGTTTGATCCGACCCGCGCCAGCGTGGCCACATGGGTGTTCACAATCGCCCGAAATCGCCGAATCGATGCGCTGCGAAAGTCTCGTCGCCCCGAACCGGAAGACCTGCCCTGGGGGCCGGAACCCGAGATGGAAGCGGCCGAGGCGCTGGAGTTGCATCAGGAAAGCCGTCGCCTTGGCGAAGCCCTTGCCCAGCTGCCCGAGAAACAGCGTGCGCTGATCGAGCGCGCCTATTTCGGCGATCTTTCACATAGCGAGATCGCCGCAGAAACCGGTCTGCCTCTTGGCACGATCAAATCCCGTATCAGACTGGCGCTTGAACGGCTGCGCCACCAGATGACCTGAAAGCACGAACATGACGATTCGCCACCATATCTCGGACCAGCTTCTGTTGGGTTACTCTGCGGGCCAGTTGCCCGAAGCGTTCAATCTTGTTGTGGCCACCCACCTCTCGCTTTGCGATGAGTGCCGGGCGCGGCTGGCGTCGTTCGATGCGCTGGGCGGAGTGATGATCGACGTTGCCCCGCTGGATGGGACTTCGGAAAACTCTGTCGAGTTGACGATGGCCCGCATCACAGGTTTGCCGCAAGTGGTGCGCCCGGCGCGGGTTCCCCAGGTCGAACGCGGTCTGCTTCCTGCCCCTCTTTTGGGCTATGTCGGTGGCGATCTCGCGTCGGTGAAATGGCGCTCTCTCGGTCTGGGTGTTCGCCAGGCGATACTACCTACGGGGCAGGGCGCGACCGCCCGGCTGCTTTATATTCCCGCAGGTCAGGCGGTACCCGATCACGGCCATCGTGGCATGGAACTGACACTGGTGTTGCAAGGCGCATTCCGCGACTCCGCCGACCGGTTCGGCCCCGGTGATCTGGAGATTGCGACGCAAGATCTTGAACATACGCCGGTCGCCGAAGCGGGGATGGATTGCATCTGCCTTGCGGCGACAGATGCGCCTTTGCGCTTCACGGGGCTGCTTCCGCGTATCGCCCAGCCGTTTTTCCGGATCTGACTGCCAAAGTCTGATCGCAGGGGGCTGAGATGCCGCCACTTTGGCCCGGACATCAGGGTGTGTGGCCCGTGCGTGGTCAGAGAAGAGGCGTTTTTTCAGCGGTCCTCCCCGGCGGATTTTTTTAGTGAGGCCCCGAAGAGGGTATTTAGGGCCTGTTGACGTTCATTTCAATCGGATGACGGTAGCGGCGAGAGAGATGAGAGCGGTGTAGCTTGTGTCCGTTTTGCAAAAGCGGGTGGCGATGCCTCTGTATTCTTTGATTTTTTGGAAGAAGTTCTCGATCAGG
>JANNWS010000118.1:0-4040 GCA_031408575.1 Rhodobacterales bacterium | reverse complement strand
GCGCGCAGCTTTGTCCCTCGGGATGCGGCCGATGTCGATGCTCCCCCTTCGCTTACCCTTTGATCCCTCAACTTCATAAAAGGCAGACCCAAATGCAATTCGAAACCAGCCCGAACCACGTGCTGCGCGGCGTTCTAGCTGTCGTCGGCGCTTTCATCATCTTCCTTGGCCTCAATGTCGGGCTCGGGGGCATCCAGACCTTGGGCTGGCAGGGCGGTACCGCGGATTTCCTGACCGTGACAAACGCGCCGGTCTTTGACGTGCGCGACAGCCATGTCCGCTTCATCGGGGGCGTCTGGCTCGCCCTCGGTCTGCTAATGCTGGCAGGCAGTTTCGCGTTTCAACGGCTCCGGTCGGTACTGGTCGCGCTTTCCTTCATGATTTTTGTTGGCGGCATTGCTCGCCTCAGTGGCGGCGATTTAGCACTTTTGCTCAGCGCCGAGATAGCCCCGTCGTTTCTGTTCGAGATCATCATCGTTCCTCTGCTGGGTTGGTGGTTCACCAAAGCGGAAAGACCTTTGGGTCCGAAAACACAACGGGCCTGACCTGCGCCAAAGTCTTTTCCCGGAAGTGTGAGATTTCACGGGCAAACTGACGTTCGACAGTTAGGCCGACGCCATCTCGAAGGGACCAAAATCTGACTATGAACTGTTCATCCTGCCCCGTTTTGCCTCAACGCCATCTCAACCTACATCAGTCGTAGAACCTTCCGCTTTCGAAGTGCTGCGCGTTGAAAGAACGTCTCCAAATTGGAGGTAGCACAGCAGCGACCGATCGTTCCTCGACGGCAGCTTAGGGACGAGAACTGGCCTTCGTGTTGGGACACGTCCACCGTCGCATAGGCAGTATTCAATATCGCCATTTATCCATGACCTTCCGGAAAATCTTCTTAGGGGAACAAACCTGAGCACGCGATGTGGAGCGTGGCAACAACCGCCTCTGGGCGTAAGCAGCAGCGTCAGCATGCGGCGGAAGTGATCTTGGCTGCCGAAGAAGATGGCGAAGAGGAGAACCCGCTGTTCGGTCTCGTTCATCTCGAACCAATAGACTACCCGGTCGATGGTCAGATGACGCAGGCCTGGCAACAGGTCGTCATGGCTCTCGCCGCGAAACGGCGCTGATGCCAGCCGGTCGGCCTTTCGCCGAATGTTGGGAATGCGGGCTTCGCAGTGATCCAGCGCCGTTTCCACGCTTTCGCCGAAGCTGAGGTTGCTTTCGAACAGGTGGTCGAAGATCAGCGCGAAATCACGCTCGGCCTTCGCCGAGAATTCAATTCTGAACCGCATGGGCGCGGCGCTTCTCGCTGATCATCCGGGAGATGGCTTTGTCCATCTGCGCGCCGTTGACAAACGCACCTGCGGCACGCCGGTCCTTAAGGGCCTTGTGAGCGCCGCCCTATGCAGATCCTCGTCCTACATTCGTTGCCGCAGCAGATCGATCCCCTGTTGCAACACCGCGCTGACGCTCGAATAGCGCCCGACTTCGACCAGTTCCTTGGCGAAACTGTGCTGTTCGTCGGTAAGCTAGATCGAGGATTTTACCGTCATGTTAGGCACTGCCATTGCCCGCAAAGCAATACCAAGTGACACCGGCGTCAATCGCGGCGTTGGATGGAGGGGCGCAAGGCGCGCAAAGCCGATCAACGGGCGCCGTTCAGAATAATACATCCAAGTCAGTGGCTTAACAGTTGCTCTCTTTTGACGCCGTGCGCTGTCTGCAGACATCGCAACGCAACGGAGACCGCCATGAAGCCCCTGACAACGCACGAAGAATTCTGCCTGAAGAACGCCGCCCACTTTGTCGCCGCCCGGGGCCGGACGCCCTCGACCCGCACCCGCCAACAATTTGCGACCCTGCCCGAGGCGCAGGCCTTTGGCGCCGCGATCGGCGACGGGCGCACGATGATCTACGCGGTCACCACCCTCGGGCATTCCGCCCACATCACCAACGCCTGAAGGAACCCCATCATGAAAACCAAAGCCCTCACCGCCGCGCAGATCGACACGCTTGCCCAGCGCCTTTCCGAAACCCCGATCGAACCGGCCACCAGCGCCAAGAAGGCGGGCGACAACTTCGCCCGCTTGCTGGCGGCAAGAATCGGCGCCGAACGCGCGGCACTCGCCTTCACGTCGATCATGACCGCCGACACTGCCGATCAGGCCGAGGCCCGGCTGACCTTGGTGCTCGACTACGGCAACCCCGATCCCGCGGGGGAGCCGATCACAGCGGCGGAAGAAGAACCGAAGGCCGCGCCCGCTCCGGTTGTCGGCAAGCGCCAAGCCGTTCTCGATCAGGCGCAGACTGGAGCGCTGCCGAATGCCCCGGATTTCTCCAAGCCGACCCACGCCCGGTTCCGCGCCAAGCTGACCCAGATCGTGGCCTTGGCCGAGGCGGGCGACATCGCCGCCCTGCAAGCTTTCGAGATCAACCCGGTCTCGTCCAGCCCGAAGGCCATGGCGCGCTACCGCGATCTTTGCGTGATCGCCATCACCGCCCGCGCGCAGGTGCCAGCATGAAGATCACCCGCGAATTCGCCCCCGCCGATCGCTACCTCTACGATTTCGGGCTCTGCAGCTACGAGAACGGCTGGGCGCAGGTCGATACGGCGCAAGATGCGTCGTACTTCGGCACATGGGCCAACCCTACCCGGCTGCTGATCTTCAACTATTGCGAGGGCGACACGACCTTGAAAGAGGCCGCGTCGCCCAAGGAGTTCGCCGCCGAACTGCGGGAGATCGATGCTTGGAACCGGGCGCATGGCTACGGCCCGGCGCGGATCGATCCGGGGTATGATCCGGCAATGAAGGCGGCGTTCGTTGCGTTGGGTCTGGAGGAAATGTTGCACTGAATGTGCGGCGCTTCCCTTGGCCGGAGGTGCCGAAACGATCAGTCCACAGCACCCGACAGACTGTCCGAAGTTCAGGATTGGTTCAATGCACGCCCCGCGCCCGCAACCGCTCGGGCGTGACCAGACCGCGTGACAGCATGGCGTCGCGGATTGTGTTGCTGATGGTGTTGGCGGGCAGGAACTTGTCCGAATTGACCATGTCGGCGTAGAAGGCTGCTAGTTCATCGGCGCTGGGCCGGGCGCCCTCCGTGCGCTTGGGCTGGCGTTTGCCGATCGGGGCCTTCGGAGAGGCTGCCGCGACCTGCGCATCGCGTTTGGCGGCACGTTCCATCGCCCGGTCGAGGGCTTTGGGCCCGTCGGGTGGGGCAGGGTGGTCCCTCCGGGTTTCGGTGGCGGTCTCGATGATCCGGTCCTCGGTGAGGCCAAGGTCGTCGATCCAGCGGCGCACATGGGTCTTGGCTAGCCAGCCTTGCCACCAGGCGGGCAGGGTGCCGTTCGGATCGATGCCCAGCGCTGTCAGCAGCTCTGCGAAGAAACGATCAAAATCGATCTCGCGCACTTGCGCATCCTCCTCCTCCTTTACAGGTTTAGTTAAAGGTTCTCTTACAAGGTTATACTCCGGATTCCGGAGATGGCTTTCGGGAAAATCCGGAGATGGACATACCGGAAATCTGGAGTTGGCCCTATCTGCGGATTCCGGAGATGGGTCGTCATTTTCTTCCATGATTTCAACAAACCCATTTCCGCTTTCCGGAGCAGGCTTTTGCGGAAAACCCGGCTCGAACCCCAGCGTATAGCGCGTCGGAAGACGCCGGTGGCTGTGCGGATCGTGGGCGCGGATGCGGTGGATCAGGCCCAGTCCCTCCAGCGTCGCGAGGTGGTCGTTCAGGGCGGAGATGGACATTTCCGCATCCTCGGCCAGCCGGGACTGCGTCGGGAAACAGCCAAAATCCGGGTTGTGACGATCGCAGAGAAACCACAGCACGATTTTGGTGGCAGGCTTCAGCCCGCGCTGCTGGATGGCCCAGTTGGTGGCGGCGTGGCTCATGGACGATCTCCGGACATGGAAAAAGGCCCGGTGATGAACACCGGGCCGGACAAGGTGGGGCGGGGTCGGAAACGCCGATGGCGGGCGGTTCCTTGGCGGGGCAGGGATGTGAGGGTGGGCGGTCGCGGTGTTGATCAGCTTTAG
>JANNWS010000117.1:0-29203 GCA_031408575.1 Rhodobacterales bacterium | reverse complement strand
CTGCGTCATATCTTCGCCGATGGCGGCTATGGCGGGCCAAAGCTGCGGGGGGCCCTGGAGAAGATCGGGCGCTGCACCATACAGATCGTCAAGCGCTCCGACACCGCGACCGGATTTGAAGTCATTCCACGAAGATGGGTGGTCGAGCTCACCTTCGCATGGCTCGGAAGGTGCCGTCGCATGGCGAAGGACTGGGAGAAAACCATTGCCAGCGCCGAGGCATGGCTGCTTATCGCCCACATCCGCCGCCTCATCCGCCTGCTGGCAAGGCCATGACATCATTCAAAGAGTTTTGAATCAGACTCTTAGATAAAGCCGCGCCAACGCAGGACGGCCAGCACCAGAAGCCCCACCACAAACAGGCTGAACGCGGCCGAGCTTGCAATTCCCATCAGCATCGCACGCCGCTTTGCCCCTGGATTGACCGCGCTCAGGAATTTCACGCAGGCGTCATAGGCAGCGGCCACCCGGCCATCATCGATCTGCATCAGCAACTTGGGATTGTGCGCCTGCAAGGCTGCGGAATCCAGATAGCGCGCCTCGGCGCGGACGGAGGACGGCAGCAGGCCACCTGCCTTGCGCAGCTTTTCCGACAGGCCCTTGCCCTTAACGCCCAGCTTTTCCTCCAGCAGCGCCGCCACGCGGTCGGCCATCTGCTGTATCGTCACCACACTCATGACCCGCTCCCTGCCTGGCGTTCGATACTACGCTGCGGCCTGCGTCGCATCAACACGTCTGGAACGCCAGCGTGATGGCCGGTATGACAGGTGATGCTGAACGTAATCCGCCACCCCGCCGAAACTGCCACGGGCGCGCGGCCGCTGCTGATCGCGCATGGCCTGTTCGGGTCGGCGCGCAATTGGGGTGTGATCGCGCGCAGACTGGCCGACACGCGCGATGTTCTGGCGGTCGACATGCGAAACCACGGCGACAGTCCGCGCTTTTCCTCTCAAAGCTATGCCGACATGGCCGCCGATCTGGCCGAGGTTATTGCGGCACAGGGTGGGCGCGCCGACGTTCTGGGCCATTCCATGGGTGGCAAGGCGGCAATGATGCTGGCGCTGACACATGGCGCAATGGTGAACCGGCTGGTGGTGGCCGATATAGCACCAGTCGCCTATTCGCACGACCAGACACAGCATATCACGGCGATGCGCGGACTTGATCTGACCAGCCTTGCATCGCGGGCCGAGGCTGACCGGCGGATGGCCGGATCTCTGCCCGATCCCGCGTTGCGCGCCTTTTTTCTGCAATCGCTCGATCTCAAGGCGCAGCCGCCGCGCTGGCGCCTGAACCATGAGGTGCTGGCGGCCGAGATGCCCGGAATCGTCGGCTGGCCCAACCCGGACGGCGTGTTCAATGGTCCGGTGCTGTTCCTGTCCGGCGCTACATCGCATTACGTCCGGCCCGAACACCGCACGACGATCCGCCGCCTGTTTCCCGCCGCACGCTTTGCAAAAATCCCCGGTGCAGGACATTGGCTGCACGCCGAACGCCCCCGCGAGTTCGAGGAAACGGTGCGGGTGTTCCTTGGCTGATCCGCTTTCGCTTCGTTCTCGGGTAACAAAAGCCTGTCCCTGAACCAAAGCCTGTCAAACCCCCAGACAGCGCAAAAAGCACGGCGACGCTCTGCGGGCCGCGGCCCTGTCATTTTCTGTCCTGAAATATCCTCGGGGGTGAATTGGCCATGGGCCAAGAGGGGGCCGAGGCCCCCCCTTTTTCCAACTGCGCCTCCTACGCCGCGCCGCCTGTGTCCAGCACCATATCAGCCGGCGCCGACCGCTCGATCACCCGCCGCGCGTTCGGCATGTCGTTGGCGAAGGCCCGTCGGCGCGCCTCGGCATCGCTCAGGCCGTGGTGGTGCCAGCGCGCGATCAGACGACGTTCCAGTTCTGCCATCGGCACATCAATCGTCACGGTCAGATCCCAAAGCGGTGCAAGCCGGTTCCAGGGTGCGTCGCGCAGCAGAAGATAGTTGCCTTCGACGACGATGATCTTGGCAGCCGCAGGCACCAGACGAGCAGAGCCGCGCGAAAGATCGGCAGTGCGGTCAAACACCGGAACGATCACCTCGCCCCCGGCCTTCAGGCGCAGCAGGTTGGCCTCAAATCCCGCAACGTCAAACGTATCGGGCGAACCCTTTTCAAACCGCCGCCCCCGTGCATCGAGGATCGCATTGTCCAGATGAAAGCCGTCCTGTGGCACCAGCGCTGCGTCCGGTTCCAGCCGGTTCACCAGCGCCTCGGCGAGAGTCGATTTCCCCGCCCCCGGCGCGCCCGCAATTGCCACCATCACGCGGCCCACGGCAGGGCCGGCCAGCGCAAGTATCCGCGCTACAAGAGTGTCCATCAGGTGGGAACCATATCTGTCAGGGCCTACTTTGCGCCGGCCCTGAAGACCACGGCAACAAATTTCGTATAACCCTTCGGTTTTCAGCACAAGGCCGCTTGCCAAGGCGATGAATGCGGGTCGGTGCCGACAGGTCGCAGGCCCGGCGCGAGCCAAAACACGTTCGGGCCACCGATCAGCGCCCGCCAGAACCGGCCACTTGCTCAGCGCCCTTTCAGCGACAGGCGGTCTTTTGCAAAGGCCAGCAGCAGTTGCAGCGCCAATCCGCTGACAATCAGCGCGGTATCAACCGCAAGAACCGGTGGCGCCACGTCCTTGATCGCCTGTGCAACCAGTGCCAGCAGGCTGCCGAAGGCAAAGACTGGCAGCGCATTGCGGCCCAAAAGCGCCAACGGTGCTGCCCGCGGAGAAGCGGCCGCGCGCCGCACCCAATCCAGCGACGTCAGCAGATAGGCCAGCGCCAGAATATGCATCAGGCGGGGCCAGGTCACATAGGTCTTGTCGGTGATGGTGAAAAACCGATGCAACCCGTCCTGATTGGCCTGCCACAGCGCGTGATTTATCACCTCGCCCACCGCAGGCACCCGCGCCCAGACAAGCGATAGCAGCAGCACCGTCCCCGCCACCCATTGCAACCAACGCCGGGCCGGCACCAGCCGCCGGCCCTGACGCGCCGCCACCCCGATCAGCAGCCCCGTCACGAACAGTACCTGCCAGGCCAGCGGGTTGAAGAACCATCCGCCCGGATTGGGATGCGCCGGCATGTTCAACTCGAACAGCCCGGTTGCAAACCACAGCGCAAAGGACAGCGCGGCCAACACCAGCGGCTGACGCAGCGCCAGCCACAGCATCGCCGGTGCCGCAGCCAGCATTACTGCATACATCGGCAGGATGTTCACATAGCCCAACTGGTGCGTCATCAACGGCACGCCGGTCAGAAAGCCAAGCGGGGCCTCGAACAGCATGTGGATTTCGTTGACGTACAGCCGGTGCGTGGCACCCAGCCACAGCGCCGCCCCCGCCGCAATCGCCAGCGCCCAGGCCATCATGAACAGATGGACCAGATACAGTGTCCAGCACCGGTGCCAGACCCGTGCGATACCCGGCCAATAGGGGGCGGCCCGGAAGGCCGGGCTGTATGCCAGCCCGGCAGCAATCCCCGACATCAGCACAAAGCCTTCGGCGGCATCCGACATGCCGAAATTCCGGCTGGTCAGGTTTTCATAAACCGTTCCCGGCACATGGTTGATGAAGATCATCACCAGCGCCAGGCCACGGAACACGTCAAGCCGCAGGTCGCGGGGCGACCGTGCGGCCCGGATGACTGGTGTATCAGGCATGGGCGAGTGGCACGGCTCCGGCAGGGGCGGCATTGGCAGAGGCGGGCGCTTGGGCCTCGTCGTCCAGCCAGGCGCGCATGATCTCTAGGTGACTGCCGATGATCGGCGCGGGGTTCAGTTCGGACGGCACGACCATAAGGCCGCTTCGGCTATCCTGCGAAAACCATGAAATGACGAATGGCGCAAGGATCATCGGCAAGGCCACCGGCAGCAGCCAAAGTACCAGACCCGGCGCCAGCGCATAAATGACCGCCAACCCCAACGCGCCGGTCATCGTGATCCAGCCGCTTGCGGCCCAGGCCTCGGTCAAGTTCAGGCTTCCGTCGCCGCGGTTGTTGGTGGGCCAGCCGCCATCGCGGCCGGTCAGCACCTGAAACACCGACCGCGTCTGATACATCAGCAGGATCGGGGCGACGACCGATGACAGCAGCAGTTCGGTCAGCGTTGACATAACCGTCAGCACCGGCCCGCCAAAGCTACGGGCACGCCCGCTGGCCGCCGCATCAACTGCGATCAGCAATTTCGGCAGCAGCAGCAGGCCGAAGATGCCCACGGCCAGCCCGATGGCCTTGGCCGTCTCATCGGCCGGAAAGGCCGGGAACGGCCAGTTCGCTTCGGGGAAATAGTCGGGCGGCAAGGCAAAGATCTGGGCCGCGATGCTGGCCAGAATGAAGCCCACCCAGAACAGCGGCGCTATGTAGGCAAGGATACCCTGCACGAATACCCAGCGGCTCCACCCTTTCAGGCCGGGGGCAGCCACAAGACGTGCGTGTTGCAGGTTGCCCTGACACCAGCGCCGGTCACGTTTGGCGTGATCAACGATGTTCTCCGGCCCTTCCTCGAACGAGCCGTCCAGATCATCATCGAGCCGCACCGTCCAACCGGCCCGCGCCAACAGCGCCGCCTCGACATAGTCATGGCTCAGGATATGCCCGCCAAACGGCGGCCGGCCCTGCAGTTCCGGCAGACCGCAACTGGCCGCAAAGGCCCGCACCCGGACCAGCGCGTTATGCCCCCAGAACGGGCCTGTCCGGCCCTGCATCATCGCAAGGCCGCGCGCAAAGACCGGCGAATAGAAGCTGGCGGAAAACTGCATCGTGCGACCAAAGCGCGACCGCGCGTTGATCACCCGCGGCAGGCTTTGCAGCAGCCCCAGATCGGGATCAGCCTCCATCCGGCGCACCATTTCAATGATGGTCGCACCTTCCATGAGGCTGTCGGCATCCAAGATCAGCGCATAGTCATAGGCCGACCCTGACCGCTGGATGAAGTCCTCGATATTGCCCGCCTTGCGCCCGGTGTTCCGGTCGCGGCGGCGATAGAAGATGCGCCCCTCGCCCTGCCGGTCACGCAACAGGCGCAAAAACCACAGCCTCTCACGCGCGGCGATGGTGTCATTCCGGGTATCGGACAGGATGGCAAAGTCAAAGACAGCGCCGGTGTCCAGCGCCCGCACCGACTGATCCATTGCAGCAATGCGGGCAAAGGTCGTGACCGGATCTTCGTTGTAGACCGGCACAAGGATCACCGTCCGCCCCCGGATCGTCGCGACGCCGTTTTGCGGCACGGCGGGCCGGGTTGTCAGGCCAAGCAGGCCCTGCGCCGCGCCCCAGGCCAGCCAGAAGGTCGACAACAGAATTAGAAAGCTGCGGATCACATCCAGCTCGTCCAGCCCGTCCGCCGCACCAAACTGCAGGAACAGCAGAAAGCCCGTCGCTGCGGCCGCCGAGCTGACCGCAAACACCAAAAGCCGCGCCCGCCTCTCCGGACCCACTCGCCGCCCGCCCGCCATGGGTTACGGCCCGCTGCGCCGCGCGTCGCCCGCAACCCCACGCGGGCGGCCGATCAACCGCGCGACCAGCCCGGCCAGACCGGCAACCGGCCGCTCAAGGCGTTGCTTGGGCATGGCCATCGGCGCATCAGGCAAACGGCCCAGCCGCTCTACCAGCGCCTGGACATCGCCTGTTGCGAAGTCAAACCTCTGCATCACGCCACCACCCATTGATACAGCCAAAGCTCTGTCAGCTTTCGCCCATAGCCTGCGACATGGGCCGACAGTTCCACCGTCGCCCCGCTTGCCGCCTTGATGTCCAACACCAGCCGCCACACATCCGTTCCGCCAATCAGCGACAGCGTCTGCGTCACGATCTCGCCTTCTGTAATCGTCGTCAGCGCCTCGATCTCGGCTTCGTCGGCAAGCCGGCCCAACAGACCACCTTTGAAATCAATCACGAACTTCCGTGTCCCAGCGGTGTTTTCAATCCCCGACACGCCACCTTCACCCGACCGCGTCTCGTAAACATAAGCGCGCGCATCTGCGGCGTCATGCGCCAGATCGCCCCAACGCAACCGGTAAGCGAACTCTCGCGTCTCGCCAGCGCGAACCGGCCCATCCGGCACCCAGAAGGCGACGATATTATCGTTCACCTCAAGATCGGTCGGAATCTCGACCAGCCGGACCACACCTTTGCCCCAGTCGCCCAAAGGCTCCACGTCCAGCGACGGGCGCCGTTCATAATGCGCCGCAGGATCCTGATAGTTTTCGAAATTGCGGTCACGCTGGTGCAGGCCAAAGCTCTGGATACCGCTTTCCTCGAAATAGCTGCCTGCAAGACGCGACGGGTTGTTCAGCGGCCGCCAGATGATGTCGCCGTCGGCCCGCACGATCCGAAGGCCGTCACTGTCATGCACGTTGGGGCGGAAATCGTCGAATGCGCCCCGGTTCTTTTCCGAAAACAGGAACATCGAGGTCAATGGGGCAATTCCAAGCTGTTCGACGTCCGTGCGGAAATACAGCCGCGCCGTCACATCCATCAGCGTTTGCGCACCCGGTGTAATGACAAAGCGGCAGGCGCCGGTCACGCTTTCGCTTTCCAGCGTTGCATAGACCGTGATCGTCTCGCGGAAGTCGCCGGGGCGTTCGATGTAAAAACGGGTGAACCGGGGAAATTCCTCGGCTGTTGACAGGCCCGAATTCACGGCCAGCCCGCGCGCCGACAGACCATAAGCGTTGCCCCGCCCCAGTGCGCGGAAATAGCTCGCACCCAGAAACGCCACCAGTTCGTCCCACACATCGGGCCGGTTCAGCGGATGATGCAGGCGGAACCCTGCAACGCCCGGCATCTCGGCATGTTCGGGAATGCGGGTCGCAAGGTCGTTCAGGTACTGAAAATCGTCGGTCGACACCGGCATCGGCGTCGCCTGATCACCCGTCACCTCGAACAGCAGCACCGGGTCCTTGAACAGCCATCCCATCGAGAAGGCGTGCAGGCGGAAGAAACTGCCATCATCCTGCCAGCGCGCCCGGTCGGGGCGAAAGCTGATCAGGCGGTAATCATCGTATTTCAACTCATCCAGAAAGCTTGGCACCCGCTCTGCCACCACATGCGGCCCGCCAGCCAGCGCCTGCATCTCGGCGCTCAACATATCGAAGCTGAATTGCTGCGATGCAGCAGCCGCTACTGCCTCTTGCGACCACGCCGGACGTGGCATCGCCGCCGTGGACCAAAGAACAACCGACAGGGGAATCGCACTCAGAAGGGTCCGGCGGGTCAGGCGATCGGCGCGGACGGGGGTGTCGAGCATGGTGTCCCTTGTTTTCAATCTATTCCGCGACGTATGTGGCAGTTCCGCCGCGTCTCTGCCAGCACTGCCGTCGTGCGTATTTGTCATGGCTGCCATGCAATTTACGTCCTGCTCACAGGGGTGGACCTGCCACAGCACAGCGCAATCCGGACATTGATCGATAACCGGCCTTTGCAGTTGCGGCATTTGCAGCCTCTAGCATCGGCTCTACAGTCGGGAAAGAGGGGCCTGTTCAATCATGCCGAAATGGGCAGGAAACTGCGCAAAACGCAGCATTCGCTGCCCCGAATTCTGAAAACTGCCCATCGTTTCAGCAATCGCCTTTTTACAGCGATACCGAAGTCTGCGAGACCTTTGTTGATGCCAAGTAGCGACTCCAGATACGCCAAAGCCTGTCTGACGCTGCTAGAAGCGCCAGACAGGCTTTGGCTTTTTGATTTTCGCCTGTTTTTCGCAAAACCCGGATCTCACATTTGTCGGGCAGGCTTCGGGGCGGGAAAACTTCTCTTGGTCGCCCTCGCCTCGCCTGCCCTGTCTGCGGCCGACCCTGCGATCTATCCGGCCGCGCAATGCGCGGCTCTGTGGCTGGGTCAGCATGACTATGCCCGCAACGCGTATGTCCTGCGCCAAAGCCCAGATGATCTTGAACTGGCGAAAGCCTTCCGACAGGTCGCGCTGCGGCTGACCACGCAAGACCCGGCCTCAATCGACACTTTCATCGAAAAACAGCGCCCGATCATGGCCTTCATGGTCGAGGCATATATCTATGGCGGCGACCGTCAAAGCCGCGATGTCTATGAACGGCTGATGCAGGATTGCGCGGATTTCGCAGGAAAACACCCCGAGACCCGCGCCCTGCGGTGATCCCGGCCCCGCGAGGGCCGGGATGCTGTCATTCAGGCTGCCATCGCAGTTACAGTGGTGCGCGCCGCCATCGTGGCGTTGGCCCACCAGACGATATCGTCCAGCAGGGTTTTGGCGGCGGGCAGCAGGCTTGCTTCAATCTCTTCGATCGTGCCGTTCATGTTGCCGCCCATCGGGTGGATCTTGAACAGGTCCGCACCGCCGATGTGGACCGCACTGCGGACCGGCACCATCTGCAGTTCCACCGCCATGATCCGCAGATGTTGCAGCGCCGAAGAGGCACCCATCGAGCCGTAGGCAATCGCGCCCATCGGCTTGCGCGCCCATTCCTTGGCGGCCTGATCGATGGCGTTTTTCAAAGCGCCCGTGACCGACCGGTTGTATTCGGCGACGACAAAGATGAACCCGTCGAACTCGGCCAGCTTGTTCTGCCAGGCCACGGCGTGCGGATTGACCGACGGCATCCAGGCGTTGCTTGCCATTTCGTCGAACAGAGGCAGGTCAAAGTCACGCAGATCGACCAGTTCCACGGTCATGTCGGTGCGCGCCTGCGCCTGCTTCAGCATCCACTGTGCGGGCTTGTCGGCAAAGCGGGTAGCGCGTGTTGATCCGATGATCAGCGCGATGCGGGGTTTTGTCATGTCTTGGCTCATTTCTGATGAATTAAACTACTCGGTTTACATCGGGCCAAAAGTGCCCTGTCGCAATTCGGCGTTTGTGCAAGGGTGCTGTGCGCTGGTGCAGAGACAGGTCCACACCGAACCCGCTTTGCTGCGGCCACCCTTGCCCCCGTCCCGTCGGAATGGTTTATCTTCATCATGATCAAGATCACCGACAACCCTGCCGATCCGTTCAAAAAGGCCCTGGCCGAGGCTACCAAGGTCATGGCCGACGATCCTGAAATGACCGTGACCTTTTCGGTCGACCCGCCCGGCATGACAAAGGACGGCGTCCGATTGCCGCAGGTCAGCCGCCGTATGACGCGCGACGAGGTGTTGTTGGCGCGCGGCACCGCCGATGCCTTTGCGCTGCGCCGCAAGTTCCACAATGACGCAACCGACGCCCGCTATGCCCCGACCGGCCAGATGGCGCGCGAGATTTATGACGCGATGGAAACCGCCCGGTGCGAGGCGGTGGGCGCACGTTCCATGCCCGGCACTGCCGGAAACATCGACGCCAAGATTGGCCATGAGGCCGACCGCAAGGGGTATTCGCAGATCACTCAGGCCTCTGACGCACCCCTCGCCACCGCCGCGGGCTACCTGGTGCGCCACCTTGTCACCGGGCGCGATCTGCCCAAAGGAGCCGCCAATGTGATGCAGCTTTGGCGCGGCTTCATCGAAGATCAGGCCAGCGGCAGCCTTGAGAACCTCGATCAAGTGCTGGCCGATCAGGCCGCCTTTGCCCGCCTGACGCGCAAGGTGATCGCGGATCTCGGTTATGGCGACCAGCTGGGCGATGACCCCGACATGGACGACCCGACCGACACCGGCGAGGACGCCGAACAAGATCCCGACAGTCCCGACAGCGCTGGCGACGAACAGGATCAGTCCGAAGACAGCGACGCCGCCCCGGAACAGTCGCAGGAAGACCAGCAAGACGCCTCTCAGGCCCAGGTCTCGATGGAAGACAGCGCCGATATGGAGCAGGGCGACGAGGCCGAATTGCCCGAAGGCGAAGCCCCGCTGGAACCGCCGCCCCCTGCCCCCTATTCCGACGCTGACCCTAATTATGCAGTCTATCTGACTGACTTCGACGAGGAAATCCGCGCCGAAGATCTGGCCGAACCGGCCGAGCTGGAACGCCTTCGTGCCTATCTTGACCAGCAGCTTGAACCCCTGAAAGGCGCTGTCAGCCGCCTTGCCAACAAGCTGCAACGCCGCCTTCAGGCCCAGCAGAACCGAAGCTGGGAATTTGACCGCGAGGAAGGCATCCTCGATGCCGGCCGCCTTGCCCGCGTGGTCGCAAACCCGACCACACCCTTGTCGTTCAAGGTGGAAAAAGACACCGAGTTTCGCGACACCTGCGTGACGCTGCTGCTGGACAACTCCGGCTCGATGCGCGGCCGCCCCATCTCCATCGCCGCGATCTGCGCTGACGTACTGGCCCGAACGCTTGAACGCTGCGCGGTCAAGGTCGAGATACTGGGCTTTACCACCCGCGCCTGGAAAGGCGGGCAAAGCCGCGAGAAATGGCTGGGTGCGGGACGCCCGCAACAGCCGGGCCGCCTGAACGACCTGCGCCACATCATCTACAAATCCGCCGATTCCCCGTGGCGCCGCGCGCGGCCCAATCTGGGCCTGATGATGAAAGAGGGCTTGCTCAAGGAAAACATCGACGGCGAGGCGCTGGAATGGGCGCATCGCCGCATGACTGCCCGGCCCGAAGCGCGCCGGATCCTGATGGTGATATCCGACGGCGCCCCGGTGGATGACTCGACCCTTTCCGTCAACCCCGCGAATTATCTGGAAAAACACCTGCGCGACGTGATTGCGATGGTGGAGAAGAAGAAGCAGGTGGAACTGATCGCCATCGGAATCGGCCATGACGTGACCCGCTACTACGACCGCGCGGTCACCATCACCGATGTCGAGCAACTGGCCGGGGCAATGACCGAACAGCTTGCCGGGTTGTTCGACAGCGATCCGCGCAAACGCGCGCGTGCCGCGGGAATGCGTAAAGTCGCGGGCAGATAGTACCCCCATAGCCCCGGACTTGATCCGGGGCCTGCGCCCACCGGCGCAAAAGTCCCGTGTGGCGTTTGCGGCCACGACCACGCTCGATTGCCCGGTGCAGCGCTTGCACTCGGGGGGGCACGGCTGCTACCCCAGTCCCACACAGTCGCCGGAGCCAACAAATGTTCCAGACCTTCGAGACCACCGCCAATCCGGCCCAAGGCCCCGCCCGCCTTGCATCCCTGCGGGCGCAACTGGCACTGCACGGCCTCGCCGGTGTCCTTGTTCCCCGCGCCGATGCGCATCAGGGCGAATATGTCGCGCCGCGCGACGACCGGCTGCAATGGCTGACCGGCTTTACCGGATCGGCGGGCTTTTGCATCGTGCTGCGCGATACCGCAGGCGTGTTCATCGACGGGCGCTATCGCACACAAGTGAAATCCCAGATCGACCTCGCCCATTTCACGCCGGTGAATTGGCCCGAAACCGAACCGGGTGCCTGGATCCGCAGCCATCTGGCCGAGGGGGTCATCGGCTTCGACCCCTGGCTGCACACCGAAAAGGAAATCCGCGCCCTGACCGATGCGTTCACGGGGTCCGCCATCACGTTGCGCGCCTTGCAAGCGAACCCGGTCGACGCGATCTGGCCCGACCAGCCCGAAGCGCCACTGGGCCGTGCCTTTCCCCAGCCCACGGCCCTTGCCGGCGAAGACAGCCTGACCAAGCGCACGCGGCTGGCCGCAATTCTGAAATCGGCAGGCCAGCGCGCGGTCATTCTGACCCTGCCCGACAGCCTGTGCTGGCTGTTGAACATCCGCGGATCGGATGTACCGCGCAATCCGGTCCTGCACGGCTTTGCCATCCTGCACGATGATGCCACCGTCACCCTTTTTGCCGACGCCACCAAGTTCGACGCCAAAACCTGCGCCCATCTGGGCGGGGGCGTCACGATTGCGGCCCCCGACACCTTCCTGCCCACCCTGCGGACCCTGCCCGGCCCCGTCCTTGTCGATCCGGCAAGCGCCCCCGTTGCGCTGCGCGATACGCTCGATGCGGCAGGCATCGCGATCATGGCGGCCGACGATCCCTGCCGCCTGCCCAAAGCCCGCAAGACCAATGCCGAAATCGCCGCGACGCGCATGGCGCATCTGCGCGATGGTGCCGCGATGGTCGAATTCCTGTGCTGGCTTGAAGCCGAAGCCCCCAAGGGCAACCTGACCGAGATCGACGTGGTCCGCGCCCTCGAGGGCCACCGCCGCGCCACCAATGCCCTGCATGACATCAGCTTTGACACCATCTGCGGCGCAGGCCCGCATGGCGCGATCATGCACTACCGGGTGACCGAACAAACCAACCGCCGCCTTGGCACGGATGAGTTGCTGCTGGTGGACAGCGGCGGCCAGTATGTCGACGGCACCACCGACATCACCCGCACCGTGGCCCTCGGCAATCCGGGAGATGAGGCGCGTGCCGCCTTTACCCGCGTGTTGCAGGGCATGATCGCCATTTCACGCGCCCGCTTTCCCAAGGGGCTTGCCGGGCGCGATCTGGATCCGCTGGCGCGTGCGCCGCTGTGGCTTGCCGGGCAGGATTACGACCACGGCACGGGGCATGGCGTGGGCGCGTTCCTGTCGGTGCATGAAGGGCCGCAGCGCATCAGCCGCCTGTCGGAGGTACCGCTGGAACAGGGCATGATCCTGTCAAACGAGCCGGGGTACTACCGCGAGGGCGCGTTCGGCATCCGCATCGAAAACCTGATCGTGGTGCAAGAGGCACCTGCCCTGCCCGGCGGCGACGACCGCCGGCATCTGTGCTTCGAGACGCTAACCTTCGCGCCCATCGACCGCCGCCTGATCATGGCGCAGATGCTGTCGCCGGGCGAGCGGGCCTGGCTTGACGGCTACCACGCCGAAACGTTTGACAAGCTCGGTCCCAGGCTATCAGCGGACGCCCGCGCGTGGGCTGCGGTTGCGACGGCACCGCTTTGACAAACCGGTGCCGCCCGGCGCACTCTGCGCGCTGAACGAAAAGGGAAACCATCATGGCCGACCATATCCGCATCCGCAAATCCGGCGGCACCTGGGTAATCCGCGCCGGCGGGGCCATGCTGGGGGAAAGCCGCAACGCGCTGGAACTGTCGGAAGGCAGCTACAACCCGGTGATCTATTTCCCGCGCGCGGATTTCACGATGGCGATGATGGACCGCTCCGCCACCCGCTCGGTCTGCCCGCACAAGGGCGCTGCCAGCTATTTTTCGCTGGTGACCGAAAACGGAACGATCCCCGATGCGGCATGGTCCTACGAGACACCCAAACCGGGGATGGAAGCGATCGCAGGCCACCTTGCCTTTTATCCCGACAAGGTCACGGTCGAACAGTTGTGAGCGGACTACCCGGATGCTGATCACGCCTGACGATTTTGCCCGCAGTTTCGTTGTGGCCTGGGGCCAGCGCGATGCAGCGGCTCTTGCGTCGCTCTGCGCCGAAGACGGCGACATGCTGACCATCACCGGCCTGTGGTGCGAAGGCCGTGCGCGCATCGCTGAGGCACTGGAGGCAGAGCTTGCCGGCGGCTTCGCGCAATCGCGCCTTGTCACCGGCAAGGGCCGCCTGCGCCCGATCGGCCCCGGTGCTGCGGTACTGAACCAGCGGTTCGTGTTGAGCGGAATCGTCGATGCCGAAGGGCGCGACGCAGGTCGCGTGGCCGCGATGCTGAGCGCGGTCCTGCTGGCCCGCGCCGATGGCTGGCAGGCGGCGACGGTGCATTTCGTGGCTCTGGCGGGCTGACACGGGGCGGCTCATCAAGCCCGGACGGGCTTTCTTCGCGCGCGGCGGATGATACTTCGATCCAAAGCGCAGAAAGCACGTCAGGGCTTGATAAGCGCGCCGACCCCTACCCCGCCAGCAACACCCGAGCGGCCTGCCGGGCGGCGTCGGTCACGGTGTCACCCGCCAGCATCCGCGCAATCTCGTCCACCCGCTCGGCCGGGATCAGCGGCGTCACGGTAGAGGTCGTCATGCCGCCCGACACCTGTTTCTCCACTCGCCAGTGATGCGCGCCCAACGCCGCGACCTGCGGCGAATGCGTCACGACCAGTACCTGCGCCTCGGCCGCCAGTGCCTGCAACCGGCGCCCCACCGCATCGGCGGTGGCCCCGCCCACGCCCCGGTCGATCTCGTCGAAGATCAGGGTCAGGCCGGTGTTCCCCTTGGTCAGGCACACTTTCAGCGCCAGCAGGAACCGCGATAGTTCTCCGCCTGACGCGATGCGGTTCAGCGGCCCGGCGGGCGCACCGGGGTTGGTGGCAACGGCAAAGGTCACCAGATCGCGCCCCTCCGGCCCCGCTTCGCCCGCCGTCACTTCGGTTGCAAACACTGCCCGTTCCATCTTCAGCGGGGCAAGTTCGGCGGCCATCGCGGTGTCCAGCCGCAGCGCCGCCGCCCGCCGCGTGTCGGTCGCAGCCTGAGCTGCGGTCTGATAGACCGCCTCGGCCCCAGCCAGCGCGCCCGCCAGAACGCCAAGATTCCGCGCACCGCCATCCAGCGCGGCCAACCGCCCCCGCAGCCCGTCGGCAAAAGCCCCCAGATCATCCGGCAGCACGCCATGCTTGCGCGCAAGCGCCCGGATTGCGAACAACCGCTCTTCGATCGCCTCAAGCTCTGCCGGGTTGAAGTCCAGCCCCCGCAGCGCATCCTCGACACCGGCCTGCGCCTCGCCCAGTTCCGTCATGGCGCGCGCCAATGCAGCAAGTGCTGCATCAAGCTGGCCCTCCGCCCGGCCCGCCGCCCCTTCCAGCCAGCGTCGGGCATCGTCCAGCAGCCGCTCCGCCCCCTGATCCGACAGCGCGCCATGCGCCCGGACGATATCCGCCCTGATCTTTTCGGCCCCCTGCATCATGCGGCGGCGGGCATCAAGCAAGCCCTCCTCACCCGACTGCGGGTTCAGCTTGTCCAGCTCGGCCACCGCATGGCGAAGATAATCCTCCTCGGCCCGCACGGCTGCAATCGCGGCCTCCGCCTCGGCCAGCCGCCGTCGTCCCGCCGCCGCCGCAGTCCAGGCCGCGCGCAATCCCGCAAGGTCCAGTGCCGCAAACGCATCGAGCACCTGCCGATGCCCGCGCGGGTTCAAAAGCCCCCGGTCATCCTGCTGGCCATGCAATTCCACCAATGTATCCGACAGCGCCCGCAGCACTTCGCCGCTGACGCGACGGTCGTTGATCCAGGCGGTCTTGCGTCCGTCGGCGGTGTTGATCCGGCGCAGGATCACATCATCCTCGGCCTCGATTCCGGCCTCGGCCAGAACCGCGCGCGCGGGATGATCAACCCCAAGGCCGAACACCGCCGTCACCTCGCCCTGTGCAGCCCCGTTGCGCACCAGTTCCGCCCGCCCGCGCCAGCCAAGCACAAAGCCAAGCGCGTCCAGCAGAATGGACTTGCCCGCCCCCGTTTCGCCTGTCAGCACGTTCAGACCCGGCGCGAACTCAAGGCTCAGCCGGTCGATGATCAGCATGTCGCGGATGTCCAGACCGCGGAGCATTCCCTTGCCCCCGCCGCCTACAGCCACTCGCCGCGGACCACCTGGCGATAGACATCACTCAGCCACCCGGTTCCACTCGCCTCGGGGCTTAGCCCCTGGCCGGTCAACAGACGGTAGCTGTCGTCGTAGAACGGGCTTGACTGATAGTTGAAGCCCAGAATGGCCCCGGCCGTTTGTGCCTCAGCGGTAAATCCAAGCGCCAGATAGCATTCCACCAGCCGCAGCAGGGCCTCGGCGGTATGGCTTGTGGTCTGAAACTGCTCGACCACGACGCGAAAGCGGTTGATCGCGGCAGTGTAATGCCCGCGCTTCAGATAATAGCGCCCGATCTCCATTTCCTTCGCCGCCAGATGGTCAAAGGCCAGATCGAACTTCAGCATCGCCGACCGCGCATAGTCGCTGTCAGGATAAGATTCGATGACGTCGCGCATCCCCTGCAACGCCTGAAAGGTCAGGCCCTGATCGCGTCCGACCTCGTCAATCTGGTCGTAATACGACAATGCTAGCAGATACTGCGCGTAAGGCCCGTCCTCGTCGCCCGGATAGAAATCGAGGTATCGCTGCGCCGCCGCGCGTGCCTCTTCGTAATTGCCAGCCTCGTGATTGGCGAAGGCCTGCATGATCAGCGCCCGCTTGGCCCATTCGGAATACGGATAAAGCCGCTCAACCTCCGAGAAATAGCGGATCGCATCGTCGGGCTTGGCCTGCGCCTCAAGTTCGAACTCGCCGCGCTTGTAGATCTCTTCGGGGGTAAAGTTTTCCAGCGGTGGCTCTTTGGTGCCGCCAAACCAGCCACCGTCACCGCATCCCGTCAGCAACAGAACAAGCAGACCCGTGCCAACCCAGCGCACCCCGGTATTCCCGCCTGTCATCTACGACCACCTCAACCGATCCGTCTTGCCGGTCACACCTTGCGTTCCGGCCTTGTTGATCCGTGTCCTAGCATAGAAAAATGGGGGGCGCAAAACGCCATTCGGTCAACCACACCACGTTTGAGCAGGGTGTCAGTTGCGGGTCGGAAGATCAGCCTGCACCACGCCGGCACCGGGCAGCTTTCGCCCCGCCAGAATGCCGCAATCCTCCATCTTCCACACATCAGACCGGGCAAAAAGTGCATGCAACAACCCGTTGGTCAATGCGTGACCCGCACGGATGCCGGTGTAGCGCCCCAGGATCGGCCCGCCCGCAAGGGCCAGATCACCCAACGCATCCAGCATCTTGTGGCGCACCGGCTCATCGTGGTGGCGCAACCCACCTGGGTTAAGCACCTGATCGCCTTCGACCACTACCGCATTGTCCAGCGTGCCGCCCAGCGCCAGCCCCCGCGCGCGCATGTCATCTACGTCTTGCTGACGGCAGAAAGTACGGCTGTCGCACAACTCGCGCACAAAAGCGCCATTCGCCATGCTCAGCAATTTTTCCTGCCGTCCGATCGCTGAATCCGCAAAATCAATCCGAAAGTCGATTTCCAGCATCTCCGACGGCTCCAGCCGTGCAATCGCATCGCCGTCGCGCACTTCGATCGCCGAAAGGATTCGGATCGCGCGCACCGGGGTGGATTGCTCGCGCAATCCGCGGCCAAGAAATGCCTTCACGAACTGCTCGGCGCTGCCATCCAGTATCGGCACTTCCGGCCCATTGATTTCGATCAAGGCGTTGTGGATGCCGCATCCCGCAAGTGCGGCCATAACATGCTCAATCGTCGAAACGGTGGCTCCCGCCGCGTTGCCGATCAGCGTGCAGAGCCGTGACGCAATCACCGCATCCCAACGCGCCGGGATCATCACATCGCCCAGCGCAATGTCAGTGCGCCGGAACCAGATTCCGTAGTCGGCAGAGGCCGGATTCACAACCATGCGCACAACGGCCCCCGAGTGAAGGCCGATACCCGTAAATGTCACCGGGGATTTAAGCGTATGTTGCACGGCATTCCCTAAGCATCTGCACAGAAATTCTGCGTCTTATTCGTCGATGTCAGCTAAGCGTGCCACGCGATCATCACAATTCACTCTTTGTGACGGCCTGTAACACCATCCGACAGGGCTGGCGTGAATCCGCCCCCACCTCTGCAAAGCATTGAGCTATATATCAAAAAGGCCCGCGATTGCGGGCCTTTGCAAACATATTGTTACCGCAGATTCGGTTTGATCAGTTCGCTTGACGCCGCAGGAAGGCGGGGATCTCGATCCGCTCCTCGTCTGCGGTCAGTTCAACCTCGTCGTCATAGCCGGTGACAGGCGGTTGCTGCCGGGCGATGGCGCCGCGTTCGGGCGTGGGTTCGGAATGGCCCGACATGCGGTTGATCAGTGATCCGATCCCGAAGCGCGGCTTTTCGGCGGGACGCGGGGCAGGTGCTGCGGCAGCGGGCCGGGCCGGCATCGCGGAGGCGGGCGGCGCGCGCATCGGCACTTTGCTGGCGGCGGCCTGCAAGCGGGCCATCGCCTCGGGCGAAGGCTGGCCGATCTGTCGCGCGCGGGGGGCTACAAATGCGGCCGCATCCTCGTCCAGCGGGGCTGGGGCAGACGCGCGCGGCTGTGGCGCGGGTTGCTGCGGGCGGTAAGCGGGCGGGGGCACTTCATCGCTTGCCGCTTCGTCAAAAAACTCGCCGGGCGGTTCGTCGTCCAGCCCTTCGAACAGGGTCGGTTCTTCCATCACAGGCTCGGGGTCGCGCAGTTGGATGCGTGCCTCCGGGGCGACATAGGCGGGCTGGACCGGCGGCAGAGGGGCCGCCATTGACCGGCGGGCCACCGGCGCATCGGCACGGCTGGCGGCAGTCGCATCAATGCCGGTGGCGACAACCGAAACGCGGATGGCACCCTCCATGCTGGTATCCAGAGTGGACCCGACGATGATGTTCGCGTCCGGATCGACCTTTTCGCGGATGATATTCGCCGCTTCGTCCAACTCGAACAGCGTCAGATCGTAGCCGCCGGTGATATTGATCAGAACGCCCTTGGCGCCATGCAGGCTGATTTCGTCCAGCAGCGGGTTGGCGATTGCCTTTTCGGCGGCCTGAACCGCCCGGTCTTCGCCACGCGCCTCGCCGGTTCCCATCATGGCCTTGCCCATCTCGTCCATGACTGCGCGCACATCAGCAAAGTCGAGGTTGATCAGGCCGGGGCGCACCATCAGGTCGGTCACGCCCTTGACGCCCTGATAAAGCACATCGTCGGCAAGCGCGAATGCTTCGGTGAAGGTGGTCTTTTCATTGGCCAGACGGAACAGGTTCTGGTTCGGAATGATGATCAGCGTATCGACGACCTTCTGCAGCGCCTCGATGCCCTCATCGGCCTGGCGCATCCGCTTGGCGCCCTCGAACTGGAACGGCTTGGTGACGACGCCGACGGTCAGCACGCCCAATTCACGCGCGGCCTGTGCGATGATCGGGGCCGCACCGGTGCCGGTGCCGCCGCCCATGCCGGCGGTGATAAAGCACATATGCGCCCCCGCCAGATGATCCACGATCTGCTCGATCGATTCCTCGGCCGCCGCCGCCCCTACAGTTGGCCGCGCCCCCGCGCCTAGTCCTTCGGTCACGCGCACGCCCATCTGGATCACAGCGTTGGCGCGGCTTTGCATCAGCGCCTGCGCATCGGTATTGGCGACGACAAATTCGACCCCTTCAAGGTTCTTGTCGATCATGTTGTTGACGGCATTGCCGCCCGCACCACCGACACCAAAGACCGTGATCCGGGGCTTCAGCTCTTCCCGTTCGGTATTCATCACAAAGTTCAATGTCATCGCCAATCCGCCTACTTTTTTGTTGCCCCGGCCGCGCAGTCGTCAAAGGCGCATCTGCCCGCGCCTAAGGTGGGTTATCCCCAGATTATCCGCAATTCTATCCACAGCGGGGCCGCAGGTCACGAAAAAAACGCCTATTGCCCACAAAATATAGGCAATTGTGGTCAAAATTCAGCGGTATTTCGCCGCCGACCCACGATCTTGCGGTTACCAGTTGTCCTTGAACCATCTCATGGCCCGTTTCAGCGACCGTGCGGGGATGCGTTCGGTCGGGATATCAAAGTCCCACCACTCGTCCTGCGGGTGCGCCGCGAACAGACACAACCCTACGGCTGCGGCAAACGCCGGTCCGGTCGTGACCTGGGGCAACCCCTGCACCCGGAGCGGCCGCCCAAGGCGCACCCGTTGGCCCAGGATTCGCGCCGCCAACCCGTCCAGCCCCGGTATCTGGCTGGCCCCGCCCGTCAGCACGATCTGCTGACTTGGCAGATGGTCGAACCCGGCCCCGTCCAGCCGCGTCCGCACCTCTTCCAGAATTTCCTCGACCCTGGGCCGCATGATACCGATCAGTTCGGTCCGACTGACGGACCGGCGATCCTTTTCCCAATCGCCCGAATCCCCGCCCATCTCGATCATCTCGCGGTCGTCCATGCCGGTCGCATGCACCCCGCCGTGCCGGGTCTTGATCCGCTCGGCGGTGGCCACCGGCACCTGCAACCCCTTCGAGATATCCGAGGTCACATGATCCCCGCCCATCCTGACCGCATCGGCATAGATCATGTGCTTCTTGATGAAGATTGAGATGCCCGTCGATCCGCCACCCATGTCGATACAGGCCGCACCCAGTTCCTGCTCATCCTCCACCAGCGAGGCAATGCCCGCCACATAGGCCGATGATGCAATCCCCGCCAGTTCCAGATCGCAGCGCTTGATGCAGAAGAGAAGGTTCTGGATCACCGCCCCATCGGCTGACAGAAGATGCATGTCGCAGGCAAGGCGGTTGCCGATCTGCCCGCGCGGATCGGCCAGCCCGGTGCGGTGATCCAGCGCGAAATTCACCGGCTGCGCGTGCAGCACCTCGCGCGCCTCGCCGATGTTCGGGACATCACAGGCCGACAGAACACGCGCCACATCCTGTTCGGTCACGACGGAATCCTGCAGATCCCATTCGCCCGCCAACCCGTAGCTGCGCGGCTCGGCCCCGGAGAAGCACACGATCGCATGATCGACCCGCACATTCGCCATCTTCTGTGCGGCCTGCACGGCGGTGCGGATCGCCCGCTCCGTCTCGTTCATCACGCTGATTTCACCAAACCGCACCCCGCGCGAACGGGTGGTCGCCGCCCCGATCACGCGAAAGCTGGATTGCCCCGCCATCGGCCCCACGCCATCCGCCTCGCGCAACCGCTCGGGCCCGTCAAGGCGCAGGATCAGGCAGGCGATCTTGGACGTGCCGACATCCAGAATGGCGATGACACCGCGTTGCATCGCCGCGCGTCGCATGTTCCGCATCAGACGCTGCGAGTGGTAAAGATCAGTCATAAATCATTCGCTCCGGTATCAACAATTCCCTGCGACGCGCGCATTACCCCCAGCGCATCGCGTGCCAGTCGCAGCACGGGGCGGTTTTCGTTCCGCAGATCAACCGCCACCACGTCGCGTTTGAGCAGATCTTCCGCTTTGTCCAGCGCCATCACCCGCTCCAGTGCGCGCACCGGACCGACTTCGGGCAGCAAAATGCGCTGATTGCGGTCCAGCACCAGATCCCAGCGCCGCTCGCCGACGCGCACCAGACCGCGCAAGCGATCAGTAATCGGCTCGGCCGCCGCCAGAATCTCCAGCGCTTCGGGCACCGCCATGTTGGCACCCTCGCCGGCCAGCAGTGGCAGATCGCTGCGATCGGTACGCCCGAAGATCCGCGCCACGCGCCGTCCTTCGTTGTCCAGCAGCGACAACTCCTGTGCGGTGCGCCAGATTACCACCGGCAACCGCTCCACGATAGTGACCTGCAACACCCCGCCAACCCGCACCCGCAACTCGGCCCGCGCCACAGCGTCCAGTTCTTCGATTTTGGCGCTGACCGCTTCCATGTCGATCTCGAAAGACGACAGCGGAAATTTCAGCGCCAGTTTCGCGCGGATCGCCTCGGCGAGTGCCGGCGACGCGCCGTCGATGGCCAGCAGGTTCACCTTGAATTCCGGCCGCTCTTCCACCGCGTCCCAGGCCCCGGCCCAGGCGGCCGAGATGCCGGCGCGGCGGGTGTCGTCCTGCAGGTAAAGTCCAAGGCTGAACGTCAACACGAAGGTCGGCAGCCCGATCCGTAGCAAGGCCCGGAACACCGGGGTCAGCCACAGCCGGTGCATCCGGTAGGCCACCCGGCTAGGGGCCGGATCGCGCGCCAGCATCGGGGCCACTTTCAGCGATTGCATGATGCGTCCTCCAGAATCCACCGGCACAGCGCGGGAAACGAAATTCCCGCATGCGCTGCCTGTTCGGGCGCAAGCGATGTCGGCGTCATGCCGGGTTGCGTGTTGGTTTCCAGCAGGATCAGCCCGTCCAGCCCGCGCGCCTCATCCCAGCGGAAATCGGTCCGGCTCAGCCCCCGACACCCCAGTGCTGCATGGGCGCGCTGCGCGTAGTCCAGACAGGACCGGGTAATTTCGGCGGGCATGTCGGCCGGCAGGACATGGCGCGATCCACCCGGCGTGTATTTTGCCTCATAGTCATACCAGCCTGTGGTCAGGATATCGGTGACGCCCAGCGCCCGGTCACCCATCACCGCAACCGACAACTCGCGCCCCGGAACATAGGCTTCGACCATCACCGTTTCCGGCATTGTGGCGGCCAGACGCGGCGCGTTGCTGCCTTCGCGCACGATGTAGATCCCGACGGACGATCCTTCGTTGTTCGGCTTCACCACATAGGGCACCGGCATGACATGGCCCGCCGCGACCGCTTCACGGCTGACCAGCAGGCTAGCCACCACAGGCAAGCCTGCAACCTTGTAGGCGTCCTTGGTCCGCGCCTTGTCCATCGCCAGCGCCGAGGCCAGAACCCCCGAGTGGGTATAGGGAATCCGCAGCCATTCCAGAATGCCCTGAACGCAGCCATCCTCGCCCCAACGTCCGTGCAAGGCGTTGAAGCACACGTCCGGTTTCAGCTCATCAAGACGCATGGCCAGATCAAGCCCGCAATCGACCTCGGTCACCTGACCAACCCCTGCCTCCCGCAGCGCGGCGGCGCATTCGCGCCCCGAGACAAGCGACACTTCCCGTTCTGCGGAAAGCCCACCCATCAATACCGCCACTTTGGGGGCTGTCCTGCTCGACATGCCCACAACCGCCTCTGACCGGACCTTTTTGGCCCGCTTTTTATTGTTCTTCAGGCGCGCGGCTCTCCGACACGCATGATTTCCCACTCTAGTGTCAAACCGCTGTGATCGAAAACCCTTTTTCGCACCGCCTCGCCCAATTCCTCCAGATCGGCGGCAGTTGCCCCCCCGGTGTTGATCAGAAAGTTGGAATGCATCTCGCTCATCTGCGCGCCGCCAATGCGCGCGCCGCGCATTCCCGCCGCGTCGATCACCGCCCAGGCCTTCAACGCATGGCTGTCATCCGCGCGGCCCGTGCTGGAAAATCCGGCAGGATTGCGGAAGGTTGACCCAGCCGAACGCTCCTTGGTGGGTTGGCTCGCATCGCGCCGCGCGATCTGGTCGGCCATCTTCGCCTCCAGCGACGCAGGATCGCCCGCCCCGGCGCGGAACGTCGCCTGTACGATCACGGCCCCTTCGGCAAGATCGCTCTGGCGGTAGCGCAGGTGCAGATCGGCGGCGGGCAGGTTCACCACCGCGCCGTCGCGCAGAACCACCCGCACCTCAACCAGATGATCCGCCACATAGGACCCGTAGCAGCCCGCGTTCATCCGCACAGCGCCACCGATAGCCCCCGGAATGGTCCGCAGAAAGGTAAGGTCCAGCCCCGCCTCCGCCGCCCGGCGCGCCACATGCGCGTCAAGTGCGGCGGCCCCCGCCGTCACCCGGTCGCCCTCGATGCCGATGTCGTTGAACCCCCGCCCCAGCCGGATCACCACGGCCCGGATGCCGCCATCCCGCACGATCAGGTTGCTGCCGACACCCATCGGAAATACCGGCACCGCCGGATCAAGCCCGCGCAGAAACGCTGCAAGATCCGCCTCATCCGCAGGTTGGAACAGCCAGTCCGCCGGCCCACCGACGCGCAGCCATGTCAGGTTGGCCAAGGCCCGGTCCGCCGTCAGAACTCCGCACACCGGCGGCAGGGTCATTCCGCAGGCTCCCGGTCGCCCTTCTTCCGGCGCAGCCAGCGCACCAGATGGATCAGCGGCCAGCGCAGGATCGACGCCCCCCCCGCCAGCAGCAGCATCCCCCAGAGCGGCCCGTTCACATAGGTCACCCATCCCAGCAGCGGTATGCCCACCGCGATCAGCGCATAGGCCGCGCGCCAGTGATGGTCGCGACTGGGGAACATCGCGATCACATTGGCCAGCACCAGCCAGAGAAGGGCAGCAATCAACGACGGGGTCATCGCCGGATGTCCTCGGGCAGACTGACAGGTTTGCCCATCGCACGGCGGGCGAAATAGATCAGCGGGTTGCGGAACATCGACAGCGCCGCCGCCAGCGTCAGCAGAAACACCCAGATCCCATAGTCGCGCGCAATGAAGCCCAGCAACACCGGCGCCGAGATCAGCAACGCAATCCCCGGCACATACTGCCGCCGCATCGGCAACAGCGCTGTCACGGTCGCGACCAGCACCCAAAGGCACCCCAGGATCAGCGAAACCGTCATGATCCGGCCCCTTTCGCATCCGCAGATAGCGCAACGGGCACCCGCTTGGCCAAGTCTCTTTCGGATAGCGCGCCCACCCTCACGCCCCAAGCCGCTGCGGCAGCGCGTTGGCCCAGGCCGAAATCGTGCCTGCGCCCAGACAGACGACGATATCGCCCGGCCGGGTCTGTTCCCGCACCAGCCGGGCGAGGTCGGCCTCGTCCATGATCGCGCCGGCATGCCGATGCCCGTGCGCGATCAGCCCCGCCACCAGATCATCGCGGCTCGCCCCCGCAATGGGGTCTTCGCCCGCTGCATAGATGTCGGCGATGGCCACAACATCGGCCTCGTTGAAACAGGTGCAGAATTCTTCGAACAAATTGTGCAGCCGCGTATAGCGGTGCGGCTGATGCACCGCGATCACCCGCGCGCCGGGATTGCCCGCAACTGCCTGCCGCGCGGCCTTCAGCACCGCGGTGATTTCCACCGGATGATGGCCGTAGTCGTCGATGATGGTCACACCCCCAAGAACCTCGCCCACTTTGGTAAAGCGGCGGTTCACCCCGGCGAATCCGGCCAGCGCCTCGCGGATTTCGGCCTTCTTCATGCCCAGAAACCGCGCGACCGCCACCGCCGCCAGCGCGTTCGACACGTTGTGATCACCCGGCATCGGCAAGGTCATGCCCTCGATCACCGCACCCTGCCCCTCGCCCTGCAAAGCCACATCGAAATGCGCGACACCCGCGCGGTAGGTCAGGTTCACCGCCCGCACATCGGCCTGCGCGTTGAAGCCGAAGGTCACGATCCGCCGGTCCGTCACCCGCCCGACAAGCGCCTGCACCTCGGCATGGTCGGTGCAGCACACCGCCAATCCGTAAAACGGCACGTTCGACACGAAATCGGTGAACCCCTGCCGCAGCGCATCAAAGGTATGCCAATGCTCCATATGCTCGGGGTCGATGTTGGTGACGATGGCGATTGTCGCGGGCAACCGGTTGAAGCTGCCATCGCTCTCATCCGCCTCAACCACCATCCACTCCCCCGCCCCGGCCCGCGCATTGGACCCGTAAGCATGGATCACGCCGCCGTTGATGACTGTCGGATCAAACCCGCCCTTGTCCAGCAGCGTCGCCACCATCGTCGTAGTTGTCGTCTTGCCATGCGTTCCGGCCACCGCGATGTTCGACCGCAGCCGCATCAACTCGGCCAGCATTTCGGCCCGTCGCACCACCGGCAACTTGCGCCGGCGCGCTTCCTCAAGCTCGGGGTTGCCCGGCTTGATGGCAGAGGACACCACCACCACCGCAGCCTCGCCGATATTCTCGGCCCGCTGCCCCTCGAACACCGTGGCCCCCAAGCCCACCAGCCGGTCGGTGATGCGGCTTGCCTTCGCGTCCGACCCCTGCACGCGGTAGCCCAGCGTCATCAGCACCTCGGCGATCCCCGACATGCCGATCCCGCCGATCCCGACGAAATGGATTGCGCCCAACTCAACAGGCAGCTTTGTCGCCGCGCTCATGCCCCAACCCCCGCCAATCGTTCCACCACCGCCACCAGCCGCTCTGTCGCATCCGCCCGCGCCTGACCCAGCGCATTCAGCGACATCCGCAGCGCCGCATCGGGCTGCGTCAGAACCGCCGCGATGTGGCCCGAAAGCACGCCGGGATCAAGCATCGATTCCGGGATCAGCACCGCTGCCCCGGCGTCAACCAGCCCGCGCGCATTCGCCGTCTGATGATCGCCCGTCGCGGCCGCATAGGGGATCAGGATCGACGGCCGCCCGATCACCGAGATATCCGCCACCGAAGACGCCCCCGAGCGTGAGATTACCAGTTGGGCCTCGCTCAACCGCCGGGGAATGTCGGCAAAGAACGGCGCCACCTCGACCGCGACGCCTGCCGCGTCATAGGCGGCCTGCACCCGGTCGCCATCCTCCTCCCGCGCCTGATGCGCCACCCGCAGCCAGCGACGCAGACCCTCGGGCAGCAGCGCCACCGCCGCCGGCACCACATCCGACAGCACCCGCGCGCCTTGCGACCCGCCGATCACCAGCAGGCTCATCGGATAATCGCCGGGCGGGATATACCCCGCCCCCGCCCGCTCCAGCACCGCCGCGCGCACCGGGTTTCCGGTATGCACCCCCTCCACCCCCTCTGGCAAAACGGTCGGCCATGTCCCGCAGGCCACCGCGCCCACGCGCGATGCAAAGGCGGTGTTCACCCGCCCCAGCACCCCGTTTTGTTCATGAATCATCCGGGGCCGCTTCAGCACCACCGCCGCCGCAAGCGCGGGGATCGTCGGATAGCCACCGAACCCCACCACCACCGCAGGCTTGGCCGCCAGCATCGCCACGACCGCCCCGATCACGCCACCTGCAATGCGAAACGGCACCAGCGCGCGGGTCAGCACCCCGCCCCGCGCGAAGGTGGCCGAGGCGACCTGCTCGACCACCACGGCCCCCGGAAACCCGCCCGCATAGCGTGCGCCGCGCGCGTCGGTCGACAGCTTCACACGCCAGCCCCGTGCGATCATCGCCTCGGCCAGCGCCTGCGCGGGAAACATATGCCCCCCCGTGCCGCCCGCGGCGATCATCAGCAAGGGCCGGTCCACGCCTCAGCGCCCCCGCTTGAACAGGATATCACCGATCTGGCCTTGCGGGCGCACCCGCGTGAAGGCCAGCAGCATCCCCACCGTGATCCCGGCGGCAATCACCGACGATCCGCCATAGCTGACAAAGGGCAGCGTCATGCCCTTGGCGGGCAGCAGCCGCACCGCCACCCCCATGTTGATCATCGCCTGCACGCCGAAGACGCAGGCAAGCCCGGTTCCCGCCAGCCGGATGAAGGGATCACGCTCTTTCATCAGGCGCACCAGCGATCGCACCGTGACCGTGGCGTAAAGGGCGATGATCACCAGCACCAGGATCAGGCCGTATTCCTCGGCCGCCACGGCGATGATGAAATCGGTATGGGCATCGGGCAGCGACCATTTCACTTGCCCCTCGCCCACGCCCACACCAAAAAATCCGCCCTCCTGAATCGCATTTGCGGCATAGCCAAGCTGGGTGCGCGGATCGACATCGGGCGTCAGGAACCCGTCGATGCGGCGCGCGAAATGCTCGGAACTGCTGTAGGCGAACATGCCCCCGGCACTGACCAGCCCGATGATGGTGACGATCAGCAAAAACGGCGCACCGGCCACGAAATACATCACACCCCAGCCGAACAGCACCACCGCCGCCTGCCCGAAATCAGGCTGCAACGCCAGGAACGCGACGATCACCATCGCAAAGGCGAGGGAAATCGCCTTGCCCGGCGGGCCGTTCACGTCCTGGCTGGCGGCGATCAGCCAGGCACACAAGATGACGAAGAACGGCTTCAGAAACTCTGACGGCTGGACCGAGGCAAACCCCAGCGAGAACCACCGGACCGCCCCCTTGCCGAAATCCGTCCCGAAGAACGGCAGCAGCATCAGCGCCGCGAACGCGCCCACAAAACCGATCACGCCCAACCGCCGCACCAGTTGAGGCGTCATCATCGACACGCCGAACATGGCGATCATCGCCAGCCCGCCGAACGCCGCCTGCCGCTGCACATAGTAGAACGGCTCAAGCCCGTTGCGCGTCGCCAGCGGCACCGACGCCGCCAGCCCCAGCAGCAATCCAATGCCGAACAGCAAAAGGATGCAGGTCAGCGACCACTTGTCGATCGTGCGCCACCAGCGCGGAAGTACCGGCTCGCCCACCTGCGCGGGCATGGAGCCATAGACCATCTCAGTCATGGGTATTCGCCTGCTCTGTTTTTACCAACCGGCTTATGGTGCCGACCGTCTGCCTCGATCCGTCCGGGTTGTCCCCGGATCAGGATTGAAAGAGTAGCCGAGTTTGGGGGATGTGGCTAGGGGCGGGTTGGCCGAAATGTGCCGTTCAAGGTGCCGCTCACCCCGCCACGCCACGCCACCACCAATACGCATGTCGCAGCCCCGGACACGGGCCGGGGCCTCATGCAGCGGCGCGCAAGGCCACGCCTAGAATTCCAGCGCCCCCTGCGCGCCCTTGTCCTCTTCGCGCGCCGCGCGTTTGAACCCGTCATCGCGCCGCGCGGGCAGGCGCACCGCCCGGTCGCGCAGGGCAAGCGCCTGTTCGATGCTGACGATCTGGATGCGCGGCACGGGCGCGAAGCCCGGCAACTCGAACTGCCCCGCCCCCGCCGCCTCGACGATCATCGGCTTTGATGGCTCGGTCAGGGTCAGGAACACCCCGATCGCAGCGCCTTCCCGCTCGATCACGCCGCGCAGGTCGCGGATCATCGCCACCCCCACATTGTCGCCCGCCTTGACGGAAACGATGGCCCGCCCCTCATGCTTTGGCCCGAACCACAGGTTGCCGTCGATGCCCTTGTCGGCCCCCTTCTTTGACAGGTTGCCGGGTTGCGCGGCAATCAGCGACAGCGCCCATTTCTCGAACTCGAAATAGTAGTTCTTGTCGCTCCGCCCGCGCTCGGCCATGTCGCGCGCGCCCGCCAGATCCTGCGGCACGCCGTGGGTGGTGAACTGCACCCCCTCGAACGCATCGCGCAGCCGCTTTTCGATCAGCCCGATGGCCAGATGCGTCACATCGATGCCGATCCACGCCCGCCCCAGCTTCTGCGCCGCATGCACCGTGGTGCCACAGCCGCAGAACGGATCGAGCACCACATCGCCGGGGTTGGACGAGGCGTTCAGGATGCGCTCCAGCAGGGCGACGGGTTTCTGAGTGGGGTAGCCGAGGCTATCGTTCCCAATTACTGGAGGAATATCTGACCAAATGTTTTGTAACGTCACTCCAGGCATTTCGTCCAAGAATCTTTTGTATTCTGGCATACCGCTAGAAGCGTAAGCTAGGCGATCCTCAAGTGCGAATTTTCGCATGTTTTCTTTGCTATATGCCCAAAATCTCCCATTATAGGGAGGCACTTGTTTATATTCCCAACCCTCGATCGGATTTTCGTATTCGCCATCCAAATCAGCGACCCATTCACTTCCGGACAGCCGCTTTACAGGCCAAAAGTAGGAGACATCTCCACCGGGTTTTGCCGCTGACAGGTTATCACGCCGATACCGCCGCCCTGCTTTATCTTTAAGACGGTATGCCGTTGCAATATATGACTCGTCATATTCTGTAAAAAGCGGATTCCATATCCAAGTTTTTCCCTTCGTGTAGAAGAAGACTATGTCTGCAACGGCATACCGTCTTAAAGATAAAGCAGGGCGGCGGTATCGGCGTGATAACCTGTCAGCGGCAAAACCCGGTGGAGATGTCTCCTACTTTT
>JANNWS010000116.1:0-8771 GCA_031408575.1 Rhodobacterales bacterium | reverse complement strand
TCTTCCGGTCGTACCGAATGGATCACCTTGGCATCGGGAAAGGCCGCCGCCGCCTCGCGCCAGAAATGCGCGCCGGGCCAGTCGACCTGCGCGTTGTAGCCTGCATACATCGTATCCCAATCCACCGGCTTGCCCGCGAAGGCATCCACCCAGCCCGGCACCGAAGGCGGGTTGCCGACGACTTCGTACATGTGATGGCACGGCCCGAACCCCAGCAGTTCCAGCGCGTCTTTCAGTGATTTCGTCCCAGTCCGGCCAAAGCCGGACCCAATGACCTTCAGCGTCATGCGTTCTCTCCCTGATGAAGACTGTTGGACTGCCGCCAACATTATCGACATGATCCGGTGACAACGTTCCCCCGTCGACCGAAACGATTTCAGCGCCCATGAAAGAAATTCAGCTATCCCGCCTTGATCTGAACCTGCTGGTGGTCTTCGAGACGCTGATGCTGGAAGGCAGCGTCGCGCGCGCCGCCGAACGGCTGTGCAAGACGCCCTCGGCCATCAGCCACGCGCTGGCCCGCTTGCGCGAGCAGACCGGTGATCCGCTGATGGTGCGGGTGAACGGCCAGATGCAGGCCAGCCCCTTCGCCCTGACCCTGATTGACGAGGTGCGCCCGATCCTGCGCAGCATCAAGCGCGTGATGGCCCCGCCGGAGCCGTTCGAACCCGCGACCAGCGCCCGCGTCTTCCGCATCGCAATGCCCATGTGCCGCAAGGTATATTCCGCCATCCAGACCCGTGTCAGCACCTTGGCACCGCACGTCAGGCTGGAATGGCTGCCAGCCAATGCCTCGGTCCCTGATGCGGTGTCGGAAGGGCTGATCGACATCGCCCACCTTGGCGGCCCCATGCGGTTGCCGGACGGGCTGGAGGTGATGGTGATGAAGCCGTTTGGCTGGGTCACCTTCGCGCGCAAAGATCACCCCGCCGTTGCGCGCTGGGGCCTGGAGGCCTGGCTGAAATGGCCACATATTCAGGTCAACATTTCCAACAACGTCCGCAGCCCCATTGACGAAAAGTTCACCGAGCATAACCTGATCCGCCACGTCGGGGCGCTGGTCCCTGAATTTTCTGGTGTGGCGTCGATGGTCGCGGATACCGACCTGCTGGCAACCTTCCCACCGGTGATGCTGTATTGGGATATGCAGACCCACGGCCTTGTCGCGCTGAAACCCCCGGTCGCGTTTGCACCCTTTGCCGTTCGTCTTTACTGGAGCGCGCGGCTGGCCAATGATCCCGGCAGCCGCTGGCTTCGCAGCATCGTGCTGGAAACCTATGCCGAGTTGAACGCTATTGCGGAAGATGCGCTTGCCGATGCGAACCTGATTCAGCCGGTGTAGCGCATGACTGGATCGGGTGAGTTTTGCCGCTGCCCGGTGCCGGTTCTGTGCCAACGACCCCGCCTGTGCCAGATGCCATTCCTGCAAGGCAGCAAGCCAGCGCAACCCAAACGCAAAACGGCGGCCAGTGGGGCCGCCGTTCGCAGATTCAGGCGGGGTGAACCCTGCCCTACTGGTCCATGTAGACATGCTTTTCGGCTTTGGCGCCGGGATGCGTCACCGCCCCCCAGCGCGCGCCGCCAACAAGCTTGGCGAACTTCCACACCGCGCCGGTTTCATACTGCGTCGGGCGTGGCCCGGCCCATGCCGCCTTGCGCGCCGCCAGTTCGGCGTCAGTCAACGCCACCGACAGCTCCCCGGTCAGCGCGTTCAGCGTAATCATGTCGCCGTTACGCAGCAGGGCAATCGGCCCGCCATGCGCCGCCTCCGGCCCGACATGGCCCACGCAGAACCCGCGCGTGGCACCACTGAACCGCCCGTCGGTGATCAGCGCCACCTTCTTGCCCATGCCCTGACCGCTGAGCGCCGCCGTGGTTGACAGCATCTCGCGCATCCCCGGCCCGCCTGCGGGGCCTTCGTTGCGGATCACGATCACCTCGCCCTCGGCATATTCGCGTTTCTGCACCGCCTCGAAGGCCTCTTCCTCGGATTCGAACACCCGCGCAGGCCCGGTGAACACCTGCTCCTCGGCGCTCATCCCGGCGACCTTCACAATCGCCCCATCCGGGCAGATATTGCCCTTCAGGCCCACGACGCCGCCGGTTGCCGAGATCGGCGTTTCGACCGGATAGATGACCTTGCCATCGGCCTCACGTGTGATCAGGTCAAGCTCTTCGCCCAAGGACTTGCCCGATGCTGTCATGCAATCCTCGTGCAGCAGCCCCGCCTTGCGAAGTTCCTTCATCACCACCGGCACGCCGCCCGCCTCGTACATGTCTTTTGCCACATACTGCCCGCCGGGGCGAAGCGAGACGAAATAGGGCGTATCGCGGAAGATCTCGCAGACGTCGAACAGATCGAAATCCAGCCCGGCTTCATGGGCGATTGCCGGCAGATGCAGCCCGGCATTGGTCGACCCGCCCGTGCAGGCCACCACCCGCGCCGCATTTTCAAGGCTCTTCAGCGTGACGATATCGCGCGCCCGGATGTTCTTCTCGATCAGGTGCATCACCGCGACGCCCGACGCATCGCCATACTGATCGCGCGACTCGTAAGGGGCTGGCGCGCCGGACGAGTTCAACAACGCCAGCCCGATCGCCTCGGACACGCAAGCCATCGTATTCGCGGTGTACTGCCCGCCGCAGGCCCCCACCGACGGGCAGGCAACCCGCTCCAGAATATCAAGCTCGGCATCCGACATCATCCCGGCCTGATGCTTGCCCACCGCCTCGAAGACGTCCTGCACCACCACATCGCGGCCGTTCAGACGGCCGGGCAGGATCGAGCCGCCATAGATGAACACCGACGGCACGTTCAGGCGCACCATCGCCATCATCATCCCCGGCAAGGACTTGTCGCACCCGGCAAGGCCCACCAGCGCATCATAACAATGCCCGCGCATCGTCAGATCCACCGTGTCAGAGAACGCATCACGGCTGGCCAGCGACGACCGCATCCCTTCATGCCCCATCGCAATGCCATCGGTCACGGTGATGGTGGTGAACTCGCGCGGGGTACCGCCGCCCTTCTTCACGCCCATCTTCACCGACTGCGCCTGGCGGTTGAGCGATATGTTGCAGGGGGCTGCCTCGTTCCAGCAGGTTGCCACACCAACCCAGGGCTGATGAATCTCTTCCTCGGTGATCCCCATCGCATAGAAATAGCTGCGATGCGGCGCGCGCGACGGGCCTTCGGTCACATGGCGCGATGGCAACTTTGACTTGTCGAAACGCTGGTTGGTCATGGGGCATCCTTCGGGAAAACTGGCAGGACCAAGGAATAATCGGCGCGGCGGAAAGGAGCAAGGCGAACCATGCGGGAGTATGACCCTCGGTCCCCCCCGCAATCGGCAAGCCGGCCTTCAGCCGCCTGTGTCGGCCGCACTCCTTTCAGATCCCCGCATACCACTCATACCCGCGATCTGCCCAATAGCTTCCCCGCCCGAACCCGAGCCCTGCAAAGCTGTCCACCAGTTCAATCGTATGCACATACTTCGCCATCTTGTAACCAAGCTGCCGCTCCACCCGCAGCCGCAGCGGCGCGCCATTGGCAATGGGCAGCGCCGCGCCGTTCATGCCATAGGCAAGGATCGTCTGCGGGTGATGCGCGTCGATCAGGTCGATGCTTTCGTAATACCGCACTTCGCCCGACAGTCCGCGCTCTATCGCGTCATAGCAATGGAACACCGCAAACCGCGCCTCAGGGAATGGTCTTGCCCGGTCCAGCACCAGCCCCAGCGGAACGCCGGTCCATTTCGCAATGCAACTCCACCCCTCGACGCAATCATGGCGGGTGATCTGCGTTCGTGCGGGCATCGCCTGCACTTCGGCATAGGTCAGGACCAGCGGCTGCTCCACCATCCCCGTCACCCGCAGCACATAGTCCTCAAAGCCCGCGGCGGCCAAAGCCCGATATTCCGCACCATCGGGGTCGGTGCTGCCATTCGGCCGCTGCCCCTGCCGGATATCCGCGTCGGTGTATTCGGGTGCCAGACTATGCCCGCCCCCCAGCAACCGCTGCGCCCGGTAGGTCAGCGGGCTGACCGCCTCGAACACGCCCCGCGTCACCGACCCCTGCACATTTGCGCCATCCAGTACCTTGCACCCTGACAGCACCGCCGTGGCCCCGAGAAGGCCGGCCCGCAGAAACCTGCGCCGATCAAGCGTCATGGCCATCCCTCTTTTCGGCGTCAACCCGGTACCACCCCGTCACGATCGACCGCAGCTCATTCAGCGGCCCCGCCGCCACGATCATCAGCATGTGAACGATGAAAAACCCGACCAGCGCCAGCATCACCACAAAATGCAGCGTCCGTGCCGTCTGCCGCCCGCCGAGCACCTCCAGCAGCCAGGGCGCGATTGCGTTGAACGACGGCGACATCGACAGCCCAGTCAGGATCATCAGCGGCAGGGCTACGAACAGCACCCCGGCATAGGCCAGCTTCTGCAACACGTTATACCCGCGCCCGTGATGAAACCGCAGCCGCGCATGGTCGGCCAGATCGCGGGGCAGGGCGGCAAGGTCACGCCCGGTCGGCACAAGCTGCCGCAGATGCCCGCTGATCGCACTCGCCACTGCCCAGACGGCCAGCGTTCCCACCAGCACCCAGGCAAAGAAAAAATGAATGATCCGGCCCGTCGCAAGGCTCTGGTTCGAAGGAATCGTCAGCGCCGCAGGAAAAGCCTGTACGGCGTCGCCTTGCACGCCCAGCACTCCGGTCGTGTCGAACACCCAAGGCCCAATGCGAGTATACCCCTGCACCGCATCGCCAACCTGCCGCGCGCCGATTTCCAGCAGCGCGTTGTCGTATTCGAAGCCCGACTCGTTCCCGAGATGCAGTGACGGATAGGCGTTGAAGATCTGTAACCCGGTCAGCATCAGGAAAAACAGGCTCACCGCCCAGACCCAGTGCGTTGCCCGAGTGAGCAGGGTCTGGCGATAGATCAGCGGGCCGCTGCCGTACCCCCCGTTGCGTTGTGCCATTCCCAATCCTCCCAGCCATCTGTCTGTGCTGTGAACAGTAACGGGATCGATTGCCTCGAAGTTTCACCGTACGGGTGACTGAGTTCACAAAGTGACATCTCGCGCGCCACGCGGTATCATTTCCGCGCTCGACCAGAATGGGTCAAAGCAGATGCAGGCGGGGCGCGGTGCGGTGCGTGCTTGAGGGCCGCCACCGCTCGCCGCCAGCCCCATCCATGGTGACATCAGACGAAGGCCGCGCCGCTCCTGGGTTTCCCAAGTCGGCAACAGGAGAAACACAATGCCACGAAAGGTGCGGACGCTCTCGCTGACGCCAGACCATATCGCCCGCGTGCACCGCGAAGTCGCTGATTCCGGTACAATGCCCGGCCTCGCCCTTCAGACCGACGCCGACTATGCCGACTGGGTGGACAGGATGATCGGGTCGCACCCCGACCCCAGCGGTCTGACGCGGCTGTTCGCCTACGGTTCCCTCATCTGGAAACCCGAAATCACCCATGTCTCCGAACAGGCCGGAACTGCCCTTGGCTGGCATCGTGCGTTCTGCGTGTGCATGCCGCGCTTTCGTGGCACGCCCGACCATCCCGGCCTGATGATGGCGCTGGACCGCGGCGGGCAGTGCCGCGGTGTGCTATACGATCTCCCGGTTGACGATCTCGACGTTCAGTTCGACAAGCTTTTCCGACGGGAATTCACTTCAAAGCCCAACAACACCTTTCCGCGCTGGATCACGGTGCGAACAGCGACGGGGACCGTCGTAGCCCTTGCTTTTGTGGTAAACCGGGCCTCGCCACTTTATGAAGGCGGACTTGCCCCCGAAGAGGTTGCAGCCAGCCTTGCCACGGCATGCGGCCACTGGGGCAGCGGGGCCGAATACCTCATGAATACCGTGGCTCATCTCGAAAGCCGCAGCATACACGACCGCGCGCTGTGGCGCCTCCAGCATCTTGTGGCCCAACAGATCGACAACGCCGCAGACAAGGCCAAGTCGCCCAATAATGTCTGACTCTTTCGGTCTGCGTCCGGGTTACAAATGGCGTCAACGTGGCTTCCCTACCTTCCGATTTGCATTTCACGCCCCCCCGGCATATCCCGGATGCCAAGATGTGACCGAAGGGCCTGACCGCGATGAACTGGATTTCAAACTACGTCCGCCCCAAGATAAACTCGCTGTTTTCGCGCCGCGAAGTGCCGGAAAACCTGTGGACGAAGTGTCCCGAATGCGGAACCATGCTGTTTCACCGCGAACTGGCCGACAATCTGAACGTCTGCACCAGTTGCGATCACCACATGGCCATCAGCCCGCGTGACCGCTTCACCGCCCTGTTCGACGGCGGCATCTTCACCGAGGTGAAGGTGCGCGAACCCGTCACCGACCCGCTGCAATTCCGCGATCAGAAAAAATACCCCGACCGCCTGAAGGCCGCGCAAAAAGCCACCGGCGAGAAAGAGGCGATGCTTGTCGCCGAAGGCGAAATCGGCCGCACGCCGATCGTCGCCGCCGCACAGGACTTTGCTTTCATGGCTGGTTCAATGGGCATGTATGTGGGCAACGCGATCATCGCCGCGTCCGAACGCGCCGTGAAACTGAAGCGCCCGCTGGTTCTTTTCTCTGCGGCAGGTGGCGCGCGGATGCAGGAAGGCATCCTGTCGCTGATGCAGATGCCCCGCACCACCGTGGCCGTGCAGATGCTCAAAGAGGCAAACCTGCCTTACATCGTCGTGCTGACCCACCCCACCACCGGTGGCGTCACCGCCTCCTATGCCATGCTCGGCGACGTGCAGATCGCCGAGCCGAATGCCCTGATCTGCTTTGCCGGTCCCCGCGTGATCGAACAGACCATCCGCGAGAAATTGCCCGAAGGCTTCCAGCGCGCCGAATACCTGCTGGATCACGGCATGCTTGACCGAGTCACCCACCGCAAGGCGCTGCGCGATGAACTCATCACCCTGACTCGCATGCTGATGGGCCAGACCCCCGCCATCAAAGGCGACCTTCCCGCGCCCGGCGCCATCGCCCCAGCTGATCTGCCCGAACCGGTCGCCGCCAAGTGATCGCGTCCTCCGACACGATCCTCGAGAGGATGATGACCCTGCACCCCAAGGTCATCGACCTGACGCTGGACCGTGTGCATAGCCTGCTGAAAAAGCTTGAGAATCCCGAACGCGACATCCCTCCGGTCATCCATATTGCCGGAACCAACGGCAAAGGCTCCACTCAGGCAATGATCCGGGCCGGGCTGGAATCTACCGGCCAATCCGTCCACGCCTATACTTCGCCGCACCTCGCCCGGTTCCACGAACGCATCCGCATCGCGGGCAATCTCATCAGCGAACCCGCCCTCGCCGCCCTTCTCGATGAATGCGTGACAGCGAATGGCCCCGACCCGATCACCTTCTTCGAGATCACCACCTGCGCCGCCTTCGCCGCCTTCGCCCGCACCCCCGCCAATTGGACCCTGCTTGAGGTCGGCCTTGGCGGCCGCCTTGATGCCACCAACGTCATCGACGCGCCCGCGCTGACCATCATCACGCCTGTCTCCCTCGACCATCAGCAGTATCTTGGCGATACCGTTGCCCTGATCGCCGCCGAAAAAGCCGGTATCCTGAAACGCAAGATCCCGTGCATTGTCGGCCCCCAATCCGCACAAGGCCTCGCGGTGATCGAGGCAAAAGCCGCCCGCCTCGGCGCCCCCCTGCTGATTTTCGGTCAGCACTGGCATGCGTTCGAGGATCGCAACCGGATGATTTATCAGGATGAAACCGGTCTCCTCGATCTGCCCCTGCCCAACCTGCCCGGCCCGCATCAGATCCAGAACGCCGGTGCCGCCGTGGCCGCCCTGCGCCATCTCGGCCAATCCCCCGAAGCCTGTGAGGCTGCCGTCACCCACGCCGACTGGCCTGCCCGGATGCAGCGTCTGCGCCATGGCCCCCTCACCGAAGCCGCTCCGCATATCGAACTTTGGCTTGACGGCGGCCACAACCCCGCTGGCGGCCAGGCCCTTGCGGCCACCCTCGCCCGGATGCCCAAACGCCCGACCCACCTGATCTGTGGCATGCTCAATACCAAGGATGTCGCAGGCTACCTGCGCCCGCTCGCCCCCCATGCCCAAAGCCTTGCCGCCGTCTCCATTCCCGGTGAAAAGAACACCCTTCCCGCTGCCCAGACGCAATCCGCCGCCCGCGCCGCAGGACTGGCTGCGACCACCGCCGACAGCGTTCTTGCCGCCCTCACCGCAATCGCCGCTACCGATCCCACGTCCCGCGTCCTGATCTGCGGTTCGCTTTATCTTGCGGGTCAGGTTCTGCGCGACAACGGTTGATCAATGGCCCGTCTGCCGTGATTTCATCTTTGCGAAAATATCCTCGGGGGTGAATTGGACTCAGGCCAAGAGGGGGCAGAAGGCCCCCTTCTTTGTTCCCCGCAAAACGCCCCACACTGCCTGCACAGCGGTTCCGGTTGCGATGCAAGCCCCGCATCCCCGATTTTCGGGCAACCTTTTTGCATCTGGCCGCAAATTTCCTCCGCGCGCGGCACCGACACTTTCGGCGCCTTGATCCATGGCGACAAAGGCCACACGGCTGGAGGGTGTAACGGTGAACCTCGAATGGCTGTCGACCGATGTTGCTTCCATCAGGGAAAACCTAAAGCGTTTTGCGTTTGACTTGAATCGGGCGGGATTCCCAGGGCGGGTTTTGTGTGATTCACTTCCGACGGGAGGTGTCACATGGGCAAGGCATATTCGACGGACCTTCGGCAGCGTGTGTCGGACTACGTTGCGGCTGG
>JANNWS010000115.1:0-48017 GCA_031408575.1 Rhodobacterales bacterium | reverse complement strand
CGGCCATTCCACCGCTGCTGCATCGAACGCGCTCTATCGCGGCAATCTGGCCAAGGGACAAACCGGGCTTTCGGTCGCCTTCGATCTGCCCACCCAGACCGGCTATGACAGCGACCACGAACTGGCGCGCGGCGAGGTTGGCAAGGTCGGTGTGCCGGTCGGCCATCTGGGCGACATGCGCGCCCTTTTCGCAGATATCCCGCTTGACCAGATGAATACTTCGATGACGATCAACGCCACGGCACCGTGGCTGCTGGCGCTTTATATCGCCGTGGCCGAGGAACAGGGGGCCGATGTGGCCGCCCTGAACGGCACCGTGCAGAACGACATCGTCAAGGAATACCTCAGCCGCGGCACCTATATCTGCCCGCCGAAGCCGTCGCTGCGGATGATCACCGATGTCGCCGCCTATACCCAGAAGCACCTGCCCAAATGGAACCCGATGAACGTCTGTTCCTATCACCTGCAAGAGGCGGGGGCGACACCGGAACAAGAGCTTGCCTTCGCGCTGGCCACCGCCTGCGCGGTACTCGATGACCTGAAGGGCAAGGTTGCGGCCGACGATTTCCCCAACATGGTCGGGCGCATCAGCTTTTTCGTCAATGCCGGCATCCGCTTTGTGACCGAGTTGTGCAAAATGCGGGCCTTCGTCGATCTGTGGGATGAGATTTGCCTGACGCGCTACGGCGTCACCGACGCGAAATACCGCCGCTTCCGCTACGGCGTGCAGGTCAACAGCCTCGGGCTGACCGAACAGCAGCCTGAAAATAACGTCTACCGCATCCTGATCGAGATGCTGGCGGTTACACTTTCCAAGAACGCCCGCGCCCGCGCGGTGCAACTGCCCGCGTGGAACGAGGCGCTGGGTCTGCCCCGCCCCTGGGATCAGCAATGGTCGCTTCGCATGCAGCAGATTCTGGCGTATGAGACGGACTTGCTGGAGTTTGACGACCTTTTCGACGGCAACCCGGCCATTGACCGCAAGGTGACCGAGTTGAAAGACGGCGCGCGGGCCGAACTGGCGCAGATCGACGCGATGGGCGGGGCGGTTGCCGCCATCGACTACATGAAGGGTCGACTGGTCGAGGCGAACGCAGAACGCATCGGGCGGATCGAGACGCGCGAAACCGTCGTTGTCGGTGTCAACCGCTGGACCGAGGCCGCACCCTCGCCCCTAACCGCAGGCGACGGGTCGATCATGGTGGCCGATCCCGATGCCGAGGCCGACCAGATTGCGCGCCTTGCGGCTTGGCGCGACGGGCGCGACGGGCGGGCCGTCAAAAAAGCCCTCGATACCCTGCGCGACGCCTGCACCTCGGGCGCGAACGTCATGCCCGCCTCTATCGCCGCCGCAAAGGCCGGCGCTACCACCGGCGAATGGGCAGATGTCGTGCGCGCCGCCTTCGGGCAATATCGCGCACCCACCGGCGTGTCGCGCAACCCCTCCAACCGCACTGAAGGGCTGGAGCCGATTCGCGAGGCGGTGTCCGCAGTTTCAACCAAACTCGGTCGCCGCCTGAAGTTCCTCGTCGGCAAGCCGGGCCTCGACGGTCATTCCAATGGTGCCGAACAAATTGCCGCCCGCGCCCGCGACTGCGGGATGGACATCCACTACGAAGGCATCCGCCTGACCCCGTCCGAAATCGTCAACGCGGCCGTGGACCAAGAGGCGCATGTCGTCGGCCTGTCGATCCTGTCGGGCAGCCATATCCCGTTGATTACCGAGGTGCTGCACCTGATGCGCGCCGCCGGAATTTCCCATGTGCCGTTGATCGTCGGCGGCATCATACCCGAAGACGATGCAACCCGCCTGCGCGCGATGGGCGTCGCGGCGGTCTATACGCCGAAGGATTTCGAGTTGAACCGGATCATGATGGATATCGTCGGTCTGGTGGATCAAGCGAAGGTTGCGGCGGAGTAGGTGGATCGAAGGACTGCAATAAAGCGCTCGAGCAGAGCGTTTTCCGGTCCGATTGCCAATGGGCGCAAATTACAGGCAGGGGGATTTGCGCAGGCATGGAGCCCACTAAATCCAGCCAGTTGAGACCGCACCCGCCCCCCCGAGACTGCCACACGATCACCACATCGAAACCGGGCGCTTTCCAACCTCGGCTTTCGCCGCTATCCCGGTGGTTGATCCTTCATTCGCCACCAGCCCGCAGGAAAGCCCCGTCATGACCGTCCACATCGGCGCAAAGCACGGCGATATTGCCGAAACCGTCCTTCTGCCCGGCGACCCTTACCGCGCCCGTTGGGCCGCCGAAACTTTCCTTGAAAGCCCTCGCCTTATCAACGAGGTGCGTGGAATGCTGGGCTTCACCGGCACCTGGAAAGGTCACCCTGTGACCATTCAAGGCACCGGCATGGGCATGCCGTCGCTTTCCATTTACGTCAACGAACTGATCCGGGATTTTGGCGCCAAGACCTTGATCCGCATCGGTTCCGCAGGTGGCATGCAACCCCAGGTCAAACTGCGCGACGTGGTCCTCGCCACGACCGCCTCAACCCTCTCAACCCCCTCGCGCGGAATCTTCCGCGAGGTGAATTTCGCCCCCTCCGCCGACTTCGGGTTGCTCAAGGCAGCATGGGATGCGGCAACTGCCAAAAATATCCCGACCCATGCCGGAGGTATCTATTCTTCGGATGTATTCTATGACGAACGCCCTGATCTCAATGAACAGATGCAACGCCACGGCATCCTCTGCGTGGAGATGGAAACCGCCGAACTGTATATCCTCGCCGCCCGCCACAAGGCCCGTGCGCTGGCTGTTCTGACAATTTCAGACCACCTGCTGACCCATGAGGCCCTGCCCTCGGCCGACCGCGAACGCAGCTTCGGTGACATGGTCGAAATCGCGCTGACGGCAGCTTTCGCTTGAAATACCGGACCCTGGGTACCGGCGGCCCGCAGGTGTCCGCCATCGGTCTTGGTTGCATGAGTTTCGGCGGCATCTTCGGAGCGACGGACGAGACAGCAAGCCAGCGCTGCCTGGATGCCGCACTCGACCAAGGGATCACCTTTCTGGACACGGCAAACATCTACGGAATGGGCGTGTCGGAGGACGTGATCGGCCGCTTCCTGAAACGACGCAAATCGGCGGTAGTGCTCGCCACAAAGGCAGGTATCGCCGGTGGCGCGTCCCGCCGCTTCGACAACTCGGCGGCGCATCTGCGTGCCGAACTTGAAGGCTCGCTGAGGCGGCTTGGCGTCGACCACGTGGATCTGTTCTATATCCACCGCCGCGAGGCAGAGCGTCCAATCGAAGAGGTGGTTGAAACCCTCGGGCGCCTGATCAACGAGGGGAAGATTGGCGGCTATGGCCTGTCCGAGATCTCTCCCGGCACCCTGCGCCGCGCCCATGCCATTCACCCCTGCCGGGCCGTTCAGAACGAATACTCGCTTTGGACACGCCAGCCCGAACTTGGTCTGATCCAGACTTGCACCGAACTGGGCGTCGCCTTCATCCCCTTTTCACCGCTCGCGCGCGGTGTCTTCGGGCAGCCGCCCGTGGACCCCAGATTTCTGCCATCAAACGATTTCCGCCTGACGATCCCGCGCTTCAACGACCCCGACTGGACTCTGAACATGGCCCGGATCGCCCCCTTTCGCGCTTTTTGTGCCGCGCGTGACTGGACCGTTCCCGCCACCGCCCTCGCCTGGGTTCTTGATCAGGGTGCTCACCTTGTTCCCATCCCCGGCACCCGGACAGCCGAAAACCTGATGGCCTGGGTCGGGGCAACCGCGATCAGCCTGAGCGACGCAGACCGCCTTGAAATCAAGCGGCTCCTCCCCGCTGGCTTCGCCCATGGCGACCGCTACGGGCAGGATCAGACCATGACCGTGGAACGCTACTGCTGACACACCGGCGCAAGAGTTTTCGAAAACACTTGGCAAAAATCTTGGAAGATTTTTGGACAGCCCCGCCTCAGACCACCCGCTCGACCATCATCTGCTTGATCTCGGCAATCGCCTTGGCCGGGTTCAGCCCCTTGGGACAGGTCTTGGCGCAGTTCATGATCGTGTGGCACCGATACAGCTTGAACGGGTCTTCCAACTCGTCAAGCCGCTCTCCGGTCGCCTCATCTCGGCTGTCGATGATCCAGCGGTAGGCATGCAGCAGGGCCGCGGGGCCAAGATAGCGGTCGCCGTTCCACCAGTAGCTGGGGCAGCTTGTCGAACAACACGCGCACATCACGCATTCATAAAGCCCGTCCAGCTTTTCGCGGTCGTCGATCGACTGGCGCCATTCCTTTGCGGGCCGGTTGGTCTTGGTCTCCAGCCAGGGCATGATGCTGGCGTGCTGCGCGTAGAAGTGGGTCAGATCGGGAATAAGATCTTTGATGACGGGCATATGTGGCAAGGGATAGATGCGGATATCGCCCTCCACCTCATCCAGCCCGTAAATGCAGGCCAGCGTGTTGATCCCGTCGATGTTCATCGCACAGGACCCGCAGATCCCTTCCCGACACGAGCGGCGGAAGGTCAGCGTCGGGTCAATGTCGGTCTTGATCTTGATCAGAGCGTCCAGAACCATCGGCCCGCAGCGATCCAGATCGACGAAATAAGTATCGACCCGCGGGTTCTGCCCGTCGTCCGGGTTCCAGCGATAGACCTGCACCTTGCGGACGTTGTTGCCATCCGGTTTCGGCCAGGTCTTGCCGGTGCGGATCCTGGAGTTCTTGGGAAGCGTAAACTGAACCATTGCGCCACATTCTCCTTGAAACCCAGCCAGCAGATATGTCCCCGACCCACCAGAATCCCCCGATCCTGTCAACCCGACACTCCGCCGCAGGCAAGCCTAGCCGACCACGCAGCGTTGTTCCACCGCAACCGTCATGCTAGACCCGCCGGACAGTCCACGTTCGCGAGATACCGATGGTCGAAATCCCTGTCCGCGCGCTCGCGTTCTATCTGCCGCAGTTCCATCCGACGCCCGAGAATGACACGTGGTGGGGCAAGGGCTTCACCGAATGGAACAACGTCGTCCGCGGCAAGCCGCTGTTTGACGGCCACCGCCAGCCGCGCCTTCCGACCGAACTGGGGTTCTATGACTTGCGCGTTCCCGAGGTGCGCCACCAGCAGGCCGCGTTGGCCAGGGACCACGGCTTGCACGGGTTTTGCTACTACTTCTACTGGTTCCACGGACGGCGCATTCTGGAACGGCCAATCGACGATATGCTGGCCGACAGCACATATGACTTCCCGTTCTGTTTCTTCTGGGCGAACGAAGGCTGGACCCGCACCTGGACCGGCAAGGGCGAAGATGTCCTTATCGAACAGCGCTACAGCGAGGCCGACGCCCATGCGCTGGCCGACTATCTTGTCGGCATTTTCCGCGACAGGCGCTACATCACCATCGATGGCAAGCCCGTCTTCGTGGTCTATCACCCCGTCCAGATCAAGCTGTGGACGACCTATGCCGACATCCTGCGCCTGCGCGCCAAAGCGGCAGGCTTTCCCGACATCTATCTCTGCATGGTCCGCAAGACGGTGCGCCAGGCCGATCACCGCGACTTTGGCTGCGATGCGTCAATCGAGTTTCCGCCCAGCATGACTCCCGACATCGCAACGAACCGTGACCGCGCAAGGGCCAAGTTCGGTGCGTCGATGCACCCCGGCTTTGAGGGCGACTTGCGGCTTTACGGACATCTCATGCGGAATATGTCGCGCACGGAGTATCCGGGCCAGACGGTTCACAAGACCGTCATGATCGACTTTGACACCACCGCCCGCGTCGGGCCGCGCGCGACGGTTTTTCCCGATGCCTCGCCCGAGCTTTATGCCAAATGGCTTGCGTTTGCCGGGGCCGAGACGCTGGCCCGCCACACCGGCGAGGCCCGGCTGATGTTCATCTTCGCCTGGAACGAATGGGCTGAAGGGGCTTATCTGGAGCCGGACGAGGATCGGGGCCGCACGATGCTGGAGTTGACACGAAAGGCGTTGCGAAGATTGGGAACCCAGAGCGGTTTGGGACCGGATTGAGACAGGAGCACTCTGGCCAAGCCGTTCGGCGGGTTCGCATCGGCATGCGCGGCCAACGACCGGGCGTTGATCACGAAAGTGCACCAAACAAGAGCTTTTTCCAGATCGCTCGCTTCAAGAGGATATTTAAGCCGAAAAGAAACCAGACTTGACTCAAACAGAAACGATCATGGTTTGGACGGGGTGTTAGCGGCCAGTCCTACCCCCGCCAGTCCGGGCGGTCATAAAGCGGGCGTGACGGCGGCTGCCCGGATTTGCGGAAAACACAGGATTCATACAGCGCCGAAGGGTCACGACCCTGAATGAAATCCGAACTGACGGTCAACTGCAGGTCGCCGGTGAACCCGTCCGACCCGACGCCGACCTTTGATCCTGCGAGCGGATTGACCGCCTGGCGGGCCGACAAAAAGCACTGCTCCTCGGCCTGTTGCACCGAAACCGGTCCGCATCCCGCTAGAAGCAGCGCCGCGCAGAGATATGTGAACGGACGCACGGTTACAACACCAGCGGCGCCAGCCCCTGGCCTGCGATGCAGGCGCGGGTGGCGGGGCGGTCGGCGATGGTGCGGACATTCTGCACCGTCAGCGTGCCGGCACGGGTGCCGACATCGCGGGCCAGATCGTTCAGTTCCGCATTGGACGCATTGGCAAGGATGCACTGGGTGATCAGTTCGTCCGCAGGCGCCGGCGTGGTGGCGCTGATCACGGGAAACACCACCGTCTTGGCCGTACGCCGGGTCAGATCGGTGGCAATCCCGGCGGGCGAACACGCGGCGAGCAGGGTGGTCGCCAGCAAGAGACAGGTCCGGATCATGAGGTGCGCCTTGCATGCAGATGGGTCGTGCGGCAGTCTTTTCGCCTGACCAGTTTAAGCCCCGACCAGACCGCGTCAACCGGGCAAACCCTCACCCTGACCGGCCCATGGGTCGGCCCGCAGTTTTGCATTGCGGGCCGCATGGCTGCTGTTGCCAGGATAGGCCAATGAGCCGCGATCAATACACCCGCGCCTTTGGGGCGATCTTTTTCAGGTCGATCCCGCCTTGATCCGCCGTGGTCAGCGGCTCCAGATGCACGGGGCGGCTGCCAAGCGTCACCTTTGATCCGTCAATCCAGGCCAGTGAATGGACGCGCCAATTCACATCGTCACGCGTCGGATAATCCTCATGCGCATGGGCGCCGCGTGATTCCTTGCGCGCTTCGGCGGCGACGATTGTGGTCAGCGCGTTCGGCATCAGGTTGGTCAGTTCCAGTGTTTCCATCAGGTCCGAGTTCCAGATCAGGCTGCGATCGGTCACATGCAGATCGGCCAGCTTGTCGGCAATTGCGGTCATCTTGACCACGCCTTCGGCCAGGGTGCGGTCGGTGCGGAAAACCGCCGCATCGGCCTGCATGGTTTTCTGCATGTCCAGCCGCAACTGCGCGGTAGGCGTCCCGCCCTTGGCGTGGCGCAGCCCGTCGAACCGGTCCAGCGCCTTGTCGATGCTGGCCGTGTTCAGCGCGGGGTTCGGGGTGGCGGGGTCCACCACCTGCCCCGCCCGGATCGCCGCAGCCCGGCCGAACACCACAAGGTCGATCAGCGAATTGGACCCCAGCCGGTTCGCGCCATGTACCGAGGCACAGCCCGCCTCGCCCACCGCCATCAGGCCGGGGAAGGTGGCATCGGGGGCGTGGGGTGTTGGGTTCAGCACCTCGCCCCAGTAATTCGTCGGGATGCCGCCCATGTTGTAATGCACGGTCGGAATGACCGGGATCGGTTCTTTCTGCAGATCGACGCCGGCAAAGATGCGGGCGGATTCGGATATGCCCGGCAGGCGCAGATCCAGCGTCGCCTTTGGCAGGTGGTTCAGGTTCAGGTGGATATGGTCCTTGTTCGGCCCCACGCCCCGGCCTTCGCGAATTTCGATCGTCATGCAGCGCGACACCACATCGCGCGAGGCGAGGTCTTTGTAGGTCGGCGCATAGCGTTCCATGAACCGCTCGCCTTCGGAATTGGTCAGATAACCGCCCTCACCCCGCGCGCCTTCGGTAATGAGGCAGCCCGAGCCATAGATGCCGGTCGGGTGGAACTGCACGAATTCCATGTCCTGCAACGGCAGGCCCGCCCGCGCCACCATGCCGCCGCCATCGCCGGTGCAGGTATGCGCGCTGGTCGCACTGAAATACGCCCGGCCATAGCCGCCTGTCGCCAGCACCGTCATCTTGGCGTTGAACACGTGGATCGTGCCATCGTCCAGCTTCCAGGCGACAACACCCTGACAGCGCCCATCGTCCGACATGATCAGGTCGATGGCGAAGTATTCGATGAAGAACTCCGCATTGTTCTTCAGGCTCTGGCCATAGAGCGTGTGCAGGATGGCATGGCCTGTGCGGTCAGCGGCGGCACAGGTGCGCTGCACCGGCGGGCCTTCGCCGTATTCGGTCGTGTGGCCGCCAAAGGGGCGCTGGTAGATCTTGCCCTCCTCGGTGCGGGAGAACGGTACGCCGTAATGCTCCAGCTCATAGACCGCCTTGGGTGCCTCGCGCGCGAGGTATTCCATCGCGTCGGTATCGCCCAGCCAGTCCGACCCTTTGACGGTGTCGTACATGTGCCATTGCCAGCTGTCCGGCCCCATGTTGCCGAGGCTGGCCGCAATGCCGCCCTGGGCCGCCACGGTATGGCTGCGGGTCGGGAACACCTTGGTCACGCAGGCCGTCCGCAGGCCCTGCTCGGCCATGCCCAGAGTGGCGCGCAGGCCGGCACCGCCAGCCCCCACTACCACCACGTCGTATTCATGCGTCTCGTATGCGTAGGCCATTCGTATGTCCTTAAAGCGCCATGCGGATCAGGGCGAACAGCCCCGTCGCCATGCAGGCATAGCTCAGGCAGGTTGCGCCGATGATCAGTACCTTGCGGGTTGCCCCCTGGGCGTAATCCTCGATCATCACCTGCGCGCCGTTCTTGAAATGGGTAAAGCCGACCACAAGCGTCAGGCCCGCGATGATCGCCGGAAAGGGCCGGGCGAAATAGGCGACCACCTCGGCATGGGGTGCGCCCAAGATGCTGCCGAACGAGAACACGAAGACCGGCACCAGCAGCGCCAGCGCCACGCTGGACACCTGCATATGCCAGAAATGCGTTGTCCCGCTTTTCGAAGACCCCAACCCTTCGGCCCGCTTGCGATCGGTCAGGTACGCCATCCGTGCCGCGCCCTTCACAGGATCACCACGGTCAGCAGGGTCAGGATCACCGACCCGACGACAATGCCCCAGCCCAGCTTTTCCGCCGTGGGAACATCAAGGCCGCGCCCGCTGTCGAACCACAGATGCCGTAGCCCCGCCAGGAAATGATACCAAACGGCCCAGATCGACCCAAGGAACACCAGCTTGCCGAACCATGACCGCACCACCCCGTCGGCCACGGCAAAATACGCAGGCCCGGTCGCGGCCGCGAGCAGCCACCACACCACCAGAACCGCCGCCACGATCAGCCCGTTTCCGGTGATCCGCGTCAGGATCGACGTGATCGAGGTCAGTTGCGGGCGGTAGATCTGCAGGTGTGGCGAAAGTGGGCGATTGCCCCGGTTCACGTCAGCCATGGTCGGCTCCCTCATACTGGCCTGCCCTCGTCGCATGTCTGGATCGCAGGGCTTGCTGTCTTGAATTTGACAAATAGCGGTTTTCTTGGCCGTGTCACGCGCGACAAACCGCGCATTTGCTGCGGGGCAGCGAAATAACTGCGAATCTGTCGATGTTTTCGAGTTCTTCGCAACCGGTGGCGCTTAGGGCGTTCCAGATTGAGCGGCACGCTGCCACGGATGCTTCATCGCAAGCCGACCGAAAGGGGGGGGGCCTGACGACCCCAGCCCGGTCAATGCTCTGACAGCTTTGTCTCTGGCGAATAGATTCCATGCACCTCTGTCACCACCGCCTGCCCGCAGCGCATCACGCCATTCGCGCCATCAAAGGCATAGGTCGGTCCGCCGTGCAGGTCCCACCCCTTGTTCAGGGCGGCGGTGACCTTGTGGCAAAACGCCGATGTGTCGTCGTCGGTCAGCAAGCGATAGAGTTTCATCCATAGGTCCTCATGAACGGGCTATACCCCAGCCAGATATGGATCGCCGCGATGAGACCATAGAGCACCAGCGTGCCCGCAAGGTTCATTGCATCCCCTTTGACGCCACGCCCTACCAAGGGGCGCGCCCACGGTCCGGCCCGGTTGATCAGGGTTATCGACAATAGCGCCCAAACCCCGATCCCGCCGAACAGCACCACCGACGCCAGATCCCCGTTCACCAGCAGATGGGACGCGGCCCAGATCACGGTTCCCCACAGCATCGGGTGGCGCATCCGGGTGTAGAGCAGTCCCTTGGTGCCACCGACGCCGTAAAGATAGATCGCCACAAGCATCGCCAGATTGTTCAGATGCCCCATGCCGGGCAAGGGTGCGTAAAGCGGCACCACCTCGGCCCCGCGATAGCCGATCACCATCGCCACGACCGAAAGCAGCAACAAAACCGCGACCACTCCTTTGCCCCGGTCGCCCATCCCGGCGCGGGCATCGGGGGCCAGCCGTTTGAACAGATGCGCCCCGCACCACAGGATCAGACCCGCAACAAGCAAACGCATCCGCATTCCCCGCTATTCGCCGCAAATGCGGCATTGGCATGCGCCCCCCAATAAGGGAGCGGTCCGGGTACGTTATGCTGGTTCCGAGTGGTTTTACCACCCGTAACCGCCCTGCCCCTGAACAGCAACTACCCCCGCGCGGCATCCCACAGCAGCTTCAGCGACACCGCGAGCAGCGCCCAGACGACGAGGCGGAAAAACAACTTCGTCGGCAGCACCTTGACCAGCCAGACCCCGGCAAACACCGCCAGCACCGCAGGCACCGTCAGCACCGCCGCTACCTTCAGGTTCGCCACTGAAAGCTGCCCCAGCGCCCAATAGGGCAGCAGCTTGATCGCGTTCACATAGGCGAACAGAATCGTCGTCGTCCCGGCAAAGACCGTCTTTTGCAGCCGCAACGGCAGCACGAACACCTGATAGGGCGGCGCGCCCGCATGGCTGACGAAACTGGTGAAGCCGGCAATCGTCCCCCAGATCGTACCGGGCAACCGGCGCGCGGGCTGTGCAGGGGCATCCCCGCCCCGACGCAGGATCAGGTTCAGCGCGAAACTGGCCCCGATCACGCCCACCATCGCCTCGACCATCCGTTCCGACACCACGCTCGCGGTCAGCCATCCCAGACCCACCCCCACCGTGGTGGCCGGAATCAGGATCGTCAGCACCCGCCGGTCGAACGCCCGGCGGTAAGCATAAAGCCCGAACATGTCCGACAGCACGAAGACCGGCAGCAAAAGCCCCGCCGCCACGACGGGTGAGATCACCAGCGCCAGCACCGGCACCGCCAGCATGCCCACAACCGGCAGCCCGCCCTTGCTAAGCCCCACCAGCGCCGCCGCAACCACCGCCGCAACCCAGAACGCCTCACCTTCCATGCACCACCCCTGCCATGCCGCGAATCAGCCCCGTCGCGGTATCGCACAGCACCTGCCCTCGCCCTCCGCGCATTAGCGCAAACATCCCAAACCCGACAGCCCGCCCCCGCGCCGCAGTGCAGCACACTTGCGCGGATCGGCCCAAGCGACTACCCATCGCCTGGTCATGCAACCCGATCCGGAGAACGGAACCAATGGCCAGACCCAAGATTGCACTGATCGGCGCGGGACAGATCGGCGGCACGCTCGCCCATCTCGCCGCGATCAAGGAACTCGGTGATGTCGTCCTGTTCGACATTTCCGAAGGCACGCCGCAGGGCAAGGCGCTGGACATTGCGCAATCCGGCCCCTCCGAAGGCTTTGATGCCGAGATGACCGGCACCAACGATTTCGCCTTCCTGCGCCGTGCCGATGTCTGCATCGTCACGGCAGGCGTGCCGCGCAAACCGGGGATGAGCCGGGACGACCTGCTGGGCATCAACCTCAAGGTGATGAAATCGGTCGGCGAAGGCATCAAGAAGCATTGCCCCGACGCCTTCGTGATCTGCATCACCAACCCGCTTGATGCGATGGTCTGGGCGCTGCGTGAGTTTTCCGGCCTGCCGCACAACAAGGTTGTCGGGATGGCGGGCGTGCTGGATTCGGCGCGCTTCCGGCATTTCCTGTCGCTCGAATTCGGCGTGTCGATGCGCGATGTGACCGCTTTTGTTCTGGGCGGGCATGGTGACACGATGGTGCCGCTGGCGCGCTATTCCACCGTGGGCGGTATTCCCCTGCCCGATCTGGTCAGCATGGGCTGGACGACGCAGGAAAAACTTGACGCTATCGTGCAGCGCACCCGTGATGGGGGTGCTGAAATTGTGGGGTTGCTGAAAACCGGGTCTGCGTTTTATGCGCCCGCCACCAGCGCCATCGAAATGGCCGAGGCCTATCTCAAGGATCAAAAGCGCCTTCTGCCCTGCGCAGCCTATTGCAAGGGCGAATACGGCCTGGACGGCATGTATGTGGGCGTGCCGACGATCATCGGCGCGAATGGCATCGAAAAGATCATCGACATCACGCTGAACAAGGACGAAGCGGCGATGTTCGCCAAATCGGTTGAGGCGGTCAAGGGTCTTGTTGACGCCTGCAAGGCGATTGACCCGTCACTGGCCTGACGCCACTGCAGATCAAGGGCTTGAATGCGCGCAACATGGCGCGCATTTTCATATCCGGACCTCCCGGAGAACGCCCATGCGCGCCGCCTGCCTTGCCGCCCTTGTTGTCCTGACCACCGCCTTGCCCGCAGCCGCACAATCCGGCCTCTCGGCTGAGATCGGCGCCAAGGGCATAGCCGTAACCGAGGCGCGTCTTGCCGCCCTGACCAACCCCGCCCCGGATGAGCTTTTCGCCCTCGCAGGCCTGCGTTTTCTGGGTGCCGTCGAGGAGGCGCTGCAACTGCGCTGGCGCAAGGACATGTCGGCGGACTACTCCGAATTGCCGATCTTCCGCCTTCCAATCCCGGAAAACCCCTCACCCGAACCCTTCGCCCCCGCTGATGTGACCGCCCTGCTGAAAGGTATCGCTGCCGACATGACCGGCACGCAAGACGCGCTGACCCGCCTTGGGCCCGCCGATTTCGCGCTCGAGATCAACCTGAATGACCTCTGGTTCGACCTGAACACCAACGGCACCCGCGACGACGGCGAAGCGATTGCGGGGGTATCCGGCCTCGCGTTGGGGCGGGGCTCCGGGGCAGGTGATGTGATGGTGCGCTTTGATACCGCCGACGCTGCCTGGCTTTTGGCTTACAGCCATTTCCTGCAAGCCTTCGCCACACTCGCCCTTGCGTTCGACCCGGAACCCGCGATCGCAAAAGTGCTGAACGCGGGCGTGCAGATGCAGGCGCTGCAAGGCGATACCCCGCCAGAAAACGCGCTCGACATGATCTTCGGGCGGCAGGTGGACCGCATCGCGATGGTCTATTTCGCACTGCAACAGCAGCCCGACGTCAGCCTGACCCGCGCCACGCACCAAAGCCTGCGCGACATGATCGCGGCCAACCGCCGGTTCTGGGCGCTGGTCGATCTGGAAACCGACAACGCGGCGGAATGGGTGTCCAACGACCGCCAGACTTCGGCCCTTGGCCTGACCCTCCCGCCGGGCACAGGCGCGCGCTGGCAGGCCGTGCTGGCGGATGCCGAGGCGCTTTTGAGCGGCACCAAACTGATGCCGCACTGGCGTTACGGCGCCGAAGCCGGGATCAACCTGAAACGGATGTTCGAAAGCCCCGCCCCGGTCGATATTCCCGCCTGGGCGCATGGCGCGGGCCTGTTGCCCTGGGCCGAAAAGGGCCAACGTGTCACCCCCGAAAACTGGCAAGAGTTTCAGCGTCTGGTGCAGGGTGACGCAATGCTGTTCGCGCTGTTCCTGAACTGAGTCGGACCCGCGAAGCCCAGGCAAAGTTACGAATTTCCTAATTGTGATCACAGTTTTTGAAACTGTGATCACAAATGTCGCTTTTAGCCGGATGTTAGCACCGATCCGGCATATCCCGATTTGACAGCGCCTTTTTCTGTGGCATCACGCCGCTAAACCATAACGGACGGGACAGTTCCATGAACATCCACGAATATCAGGCCAAGGCGCTTTTGCGCAGCTTTGGTGCGCCGGTGTCTGATGGCCGCGTCGTGCTCAAGGCCGAAGACGCCAAGACTGCCGCCGGGGCGATGGACGGCCCGCTGTGGGTGGTCAAGGCGCAGATCCATGCCGGTGGTCGCGGCAAGGGCCATTTCATGGAACCCGAAGCGGGTGAAAAAGGCGGCGTCCGCCTTGCCCGTTCGGTGGAAGAGGCGGCAACTCTGGCCAAGCAGATGCTAGGCCGCACGCTTGTCACCCACCAGACCGGCCCCGCCGGCAAGCAGGTCAACCGCATCTACATCGAAGACGGCAGTGATATCGACCGCGAGCTTTATCTCGCCCTGCTAATCGACCGCCAGACCAGCCGCGTGTCCTTCGTCGCCTCGACCGAAGGCGGCATGGACATCGAACAGGTGGCCCATGACACGCCCGAAAAGATCGTCAGCTTTTCGGTCGACCCCGCTTCGGGCTTCAGTGATTTCCACGGCCGCCGGGTGGCGTTCGCGCTGGGCCTGGACGGAAACCTTGTCAAGCAATGCGTGGCCCTGGTGAAACTTCTCTACAAAGCCTTCCTCGAGAAGGACATGGAGATGCTAGAGATCAATCCCCTGATCGTCAGCCCCGATGGCAAGCTGAAATGCCTTGATGCCAAGATGAGCTTTGACGGCAACGCCATGTACCGCCAACCCGACATCGCCACCCTGCGCGATGAAACCGAGGAAGACCCCAAGGAACTCGCGGCGAGCAAATTCGATCTGAACTACATCGCGCTGGACGGCGAAATCGGTTGCATGGTGAATGGCGCGGGCCTTGCGATGGCCACGATGGACATCATCAAGCTTTACGGCGCCGAACCCGCCAACTTCCTCGACGTGGGCGGCGGGGCCACCAAAGAGAAGGTGACCGAAGCGTTCAAGATCATCACCTCGGACCCAAATGTCAAAGGCATCCTGATCAACATCTTCGGCGGCATCATGCGCTGCGACATCATCGCGGAAGGTGTGATCGCCGCGGTGAAAGAGGTCGGCCTGAAGGTGCCGCTCGTGGTGCGTCTGGAAGGCACCAATGTGGAACTGGGCCGTGAGATCATCCGCAATTCCGGCCTGAACGTTATCGCCGCCGACGACCTGTCGGACGCCGCCGAGAAAATTGTCAAAGCGGTGAAGGGGTAATCTAATGTCCATCCTGATCAACGAACACACCCGCGTCATCTGCCAGGGCATCACAGGCAGCCAGGGCACGTTCCACTCGGAACAGGCCATCGCCTATGGCACGAAAATGGTCGGCGGCGTGACCCCCGGCAAGGGCGGCAGCGAACACCTCGGTCTGCCGGTCTTCGACTCGGTCCATGACGCGAAAGCGGCCACTCAGGCCGATGCCACCGTCATCTATGTGCCGCCGCCCTTCGCCGCCGACTCTATCCTCGAGGCGATCGACGCCGAACTGGCGCTGATCGTCTGCATCACCGAAGGCATCCCGGTGCTGGACATGATGCGGGTGAAACGCGCGCTGGAAGGGTCGAAATCGCGCCTGATCGGCCCGAACTGCCCCGGCGTGATGACACCCGGCGCCTGTAAGATCGGCATCATGCCCGGCAGCATCTTCATGCGCGGGTCGGTCGGCGTCGTGTCGCGCTCCGGCACGCTGACCTATGAGGCGGTCAAGCAGACCACCGACGTGGGCCTTGGCCAGTCCACCGCGGTCGGCATCGGCGGCGATCCGATCAAGGGCACCGAACATATCGACGTGCTGGAGATGTTTCTGGCCGACCCGGAAACCCACTCGATCATCATGATCGGTGAAATCGGCGGTGCGGCTGAGGAAGACGCCGCCCAGTTCTTGATGGATGAGAAAAAGCGCGGCCGCTGGAAACCCACCGCAGGCTTCATCGCAGGGCGCACCGCCCCCAAGGGCCGCCGCATGGGTCATGCCGGGGCCATCGTCGCGGGCGGCAAGGGCGACGCGGAAAGCAAGATCGAGGCGATGAAACGCGCGGGCATCATCGTCGCCGACAGCCCGGCGGGCTTGGGCGAGGCGGTGCTCGCGGCGATCGGAAAATGATTACGTAGGGCGGGGTTCACCCCGCCTTGCGCAAACCCCAACCGTCACCTTGGCGGGGTGAACCCCGCCCTACGGAGGCAAGAATGACCGACCATTCCCCCAACACTCAGTTCAACGCCTCCGGCTTCATGGATGGCGCGAACGCCGATTACATCGACCAGCTTGCCGCCCGCCATGCCACCGACCCGGCGTCGGTCGATGCCGGCTGGGCCGCGTTCTTTCAGGCGATGGGCGACAGCGAACTTGACGCCAAGCATCAGGCGCAAGGTCCAAGCTGGGCGCGCGCTGACTGGCCGCCAATGCCCACCGATGATCTGACCGCTGCCCTGACCGGCGAATGGCCCGCCACCGCCCCCGCCAAAGACGCCAAGGCCGCAGCCACCAAGATCGCCGCGAAGGCCACCGAAACCGGTGCCACCGTTTCCGACGCCCAGATCCAGCGCGCAGTGCTCGACTCAATCCGCGCGATCATGATCATCCGCGCCTACCGCATCCGCGGCCACCTCGCGGCCGACCTCGATCCGCTTGGCATGGCCGAAAGCGGCAACCACCCCGAGCTTGATCCGAAATCCTACGGTTTCTCGGATGCCGACATGGACCGCCCGATCTTCATCGACAACGTCCTTGGCCTGCAACATGCCTCGATGCGCCAGATCCTGGAGATCGTGAAGCGCACTTACTGCGGCACCTTCGCGCTGCAATACATGCATATTTCCGACCCCGAACAGGCGGCCTGGCTGAAGGAACGCATCGAAGGCTATGGCAAAGAGATTGCCTTCACCCGCGAGGGGCGCAAGGCGATCCTGAACAAGCTGGTCGAGGCGGAGGGGTATGAGAAGTTCCTCCATGTGAAATACATGGGAACCAAGCGGTTCGGCCTTGATGGCGCAGAAAGCCTGATCCCCGCGATGGAACAGATCATCAAGCGCGGCGGTACGCTGGGCGTGAAGGAAATCATCTTCGGCATGCCGCACCGGGGCCGCCTGTCGGTGCTGGCCAATGTGCTGCAAAAACCCTACCGCGCGATCTTCAACGAGTTTCAGGGCGGCAGCTTCAAGCCCGAAGACGTGGATGGCTCGGGCGACGTGAAATACCACCTCGGCGCGTCCAGTGACCGCACCTTTGACGGCAACACGGTCCACCTCAGCCTCACCGCGAACCCCAGCCATCTTGAGGCGGTGAACCCGGTGGTGCTGGGCAAGGTCCGCGCCAAGCAGGAACAGCTTGGTGACAAGACCCGCCATCAGGTGCTGCCGATCCTGCTGCATGGCGATGCCGCCTTTGCAGGCCAAGGCGTGGTTGCGGAATGTTTCGGCCTCTCGGGTCTTGTCGGCCACCGCACCGGCGGGACGATCCACATCATCGTGAACAACCAGATCGGTTTCACCACCGCCCCGTCGTTCAGCCGTTCCTCACCCTACCCCACCGACATCGCGCTGATGGTCGAAGCGCCGATTTTCCACGTCAACGGCGACGACCCCGAAGCGGTGGTCCACGCCGCCCGCGTCGCGACCGAATACCGGCAGAAGTTCCACAAGGACGTGGTCCTCGACATCTTCTGCTACCGCCGCTTCGGCCACAACGAGGGGGATGAGCCGATGTTCACCAACCCCGCGATGTACACCCGCATCCGCCGCCAGAAAACCACGCTGCAACTTTACACCGAACGCCTTGTTCGCGACGGCCTGATCCCCGAGGGCGAGATCGAAGACATGAAGGCCGCCTTCCAGGCTCGCCTGAACGAGGAATTCGAGGCCGGCAAGGATTATAAGCCGAACAAGGCCGACTGGCTCGATGGCCGCTGGAAGAACATGGGCGGCCGCGATGCGGACAATTACCAGCGCGGCGAAACTGCGATCCCGCCCGAGACGCTGGCCGAGGTCGGCGCGGCGTTGTGCCGCGCGCCCGAAAACTTCAATCTGCACAAGACCGTCGGTCGCCTGCTGGAAGCCAAGGCGCAGATGCTTGCCACCGGAAAAGGTTTCGACTGGGCGACCGCCGAGGCGCTGGCCTTCGGCAGCCTTGCGACCGAAGGCTTTCCTGTGCGCCTTGCCGGGCAGGACTGCACCCGCGGCACCTTCAGCCAGCGCCATTCGGCTTTCATCGACCAGAACACCGAAGAACGGTATTATCCCCTCAACAACATCCGCGCGGGGCAAGCCCGTTACGAAGTCATCGACTCGATGCTGTCGGAATATGCGGTGCTGGGGTTCGAATACGGCTATTCGCTGGCCGAGCCCAATGCGCTGGTGATGTGGGAGGCGCAGTTCGGCGATTTCGCCAATGGCGCGCAGATCATGTTCGATCAGTTCATCTCATCGGGCGAGGCGAAATGGCTGCGCATGTCGGGCCTTGTCTGCCTGCTGCCCCACGGCTGGGAAGGTCAGGGGCCGGAACACTCGTCCTCGCGGCTGGAGCGGTTCCTGCAGATGTCGGCCAATGACAACTGGATCGTGGCGAACTGCTCTACCCCCGCCAACTATTTCCACATCCTGCGCCGTCAGCTGCACCGGTCGTTCCGCAAACCGCTAATCCTGATGACGCCGAAATCGCTGCTGCGCCACCCGCTCTGTGTCTCGGATGCCGAAGATTTCACGACCGGCTCCAGCTTTCACCGCGTGCTGTGGGATGACGCGCAAAAGGGCCATTCCGACACGAAGCTGAACGATGACGCCCGGATCAAACGGGTCGTCCTTTGTTCGGGAAAAGTGTATTATGACCTGCTCGCGGAACGCGACGCGCGCGGCCTGACCGACGTTTACCTGCTTCGGGTGGAACAGTTCTATCCGGTTCCTGTCATGTCTCTGGTCAAGGAGCTGGAGCGTTTCAAACAGGCCGAGATTGTCTGGTGTCAGGAAGAACCCAAAAATCAGGGTGCCTGGACGTTCATTGAGCCAAGCCTCGAATGGGTTCTGGGCCGCATCGGGGCCAAGCATGGCCGCGCCACCTATGTTGGCCGCGCCGCCTCTGCCTCACCCGCCACGGGCCTGGCCAGCCGCCACAAGGCCGAACAGGCCATGCTAGTGAATGAGGCTCTGACGATCGGCTCCAAAGATGGCGGCGGCACACATGGCAGTTGAGGTTCGCGTTCCCACACTTGGCGAAAGCGTCACCGAAGCCACTGTCGCCACGTGGTTCAAGAAGGTCGGCGATCTTGTCGCCGTCGATGAGATGCTGTGCGAGCTGGAAACCGACAAGGTGACCGTCGAGGTGCCAAGCCCCGTCGAAGGCCGCCTTGTGGAAATCGTGGCCCCCGAAGGTACGACCCTTGGGGTCGCGGGCTTGCTTGCCCAGATCGGCGAGGCTGGCAACGCCGGCCCCGAGGAAATGAAGCCCAGGAAAAGCGCAGGGATAGCCCCCGGCGCGGGAGGAAGCGGAATGATCGACGTAATGGTGCCGACGCTGGGTGAAAGCGTCTCCGAGGCCACGGTCTCGACCTGGTTCAAGAGGGTCGGCGAGACGGTGGCGCAGGACGAAATGCTGTGCGAGTTGGAAACCGACAAGGTTTCGGTCGAGGTGCCGTCCCCCGCCGCGGGTGTGCTGACCGAAATCATCGCCGCGGAAGGCACCACGGTTGCCGCCAACGCGCGCCTTGCGATCATCTCCACGTCTGTTGCCACCAAACCGGCCACCGACGCCCAACCCGTCGCGGAAAAGGAACCGGCAGCCGCCGCAACGGTCAAGGCAAAAGCCCCCGCCAAAGACATTGAAGACGCCCCCGCCGCGAAAAAGGCGATGGCCGAGGCAGGGATCACCCGCGATGCCGTCACCGCCACCGGTCGCGACGGCCGCGTGATGAAAGACGATGTCGCCCGCGCCGTGGCGGCCCCCGCCCCCGCAGCAGTCCCGGCCCCCGCTGCACCCCCGGCCCCCGCACCCGCGCCCATAGCCGCCGCCGCCCGCGCGCCCGTTTCGGCCGATGATGCCGCCCGCGAGGAACGCGTCAAGATGACCCGCCTGCGCCAGACCATCGCGCGACGCCTGAAAGAGGCGCAGAACACCGCCGCGATGCTGACCACCTATAACGAGGTCGACATGTCGGCCATCATGGCCCTGCGCAACGACTACAAGGATGTGTTCGAGAAAAAACACGGCGTGAAGCTGGGCTTCATGTCGTTCTTCGTCAAAGCCTGCTGCCACGCCCTTGCCGAAGTGCCGGAAGTCAACGCCGAAATCGACGGCACCGATGTGGTCTACAAGAACTACATTCATATGGGCGTGGCGGTCGGCACCCCCACCGGGCTTGTCGTGCCGGTGGTGCGCGACGCCGACCGGATGGGCTTTGCCGAGATCGAAAAGAAGATCTCCGAACTTGGCCTGCGCGCCCGAGACGGCAAGCTGTCGATGGCCGAGATGCAGGGCGGCAGCTTCACCATCTCCAACGGCGGCGTCTACGGCTCGCTGATGTCCTCGCCGATCCTCAACCCCCCGCAGTCCGGCATCCTCGGCATGCACAAGATTCAGGACCGCCCCGTGGTGGTCGCCGGCCAGATCGTGATCCGCCCGATGATGTACCTCGCCCTCAGCTACGACCACAGGGTGGTGGACGGGAAGGGGGCGGTGACGTTCCTGGTGCGGGTCAAGGAGGCGCTGGAGGATCCGAGAAGGCTGCTGATGGATTTGTGACTGATTTCATGCTTGGGAGGGTCAAATGGACTTAAAAGAATTTATAAAGGAAACAATCGGCGGCATCATCGACGCTTCGCAAGAGCTTCAGTCGGAATGCGAAGGTAAGGGGGTCATCATTAACCCGCCTATCACATTGAAAGAGAGAGACATTTACGAGCACGAAAACCCTGACCATCGGTATCGAAGGATAGAGACAATCGAGTTCGACGTTGCTGTTACCGCAGCAACTGAAACCAAAGGTGGCGGCAAAGTCGGCTTGAAAATCCTTGCCTTAGGCGCAGGCGCAGAGGGGCATCGCGCACTAACTAACGAGGAAGTTAGCAGAGTTCGTTTCTCAATTCCTGTCGTTTTGTCTCCCGCAGCTATCGAAGGTCGAAACAGGGCCGCGGCGAAAACTGCCACGCAGGAAACGATGAAAAAACTGGAGGCACGGCGAGAGTGGCCGGTCGTCTAAGCTTTTGCTGTATAAAGCAATTTTTAGCGCGCCGTAGGGTGCTCATTCATTACGCACCAGCCACCCCCCAAAGGTCCCCCCATGAAACTCCTCGCCACCTTCCCCACCCCCGACTACCCCGCCTCGAAAGCCGACTTCGACGCCCATGCCGAAGACAGCGCCGCCGCCGGTCTCACCCTCATGCAGCTTTGGCGCGATGCCGATGACCCCACCCGCGCCGTGGCCCTGTTCGATGTCCACAGCCGCCCCCGCGCCGAGCAATGGCTCAAAGCCCAATCCACCGTCGGCCAGACCATCACAGCGCAATTCGTGAACACTGCCTGACCCATCACCCCAAGGGTACGTCCTCGCGTGCACCAACCCACCCGAACCGCCCCCATCCCAAAGGCCCGCCATGACCCCCGAACTCACCGTCCTCGCCCTCGCGGGCCTGCTGCAAGGCGTTCAGTTCGTGCTGATGTCCGCCACTGCCAACCTCGAACTCGGGACCGCAAAGACCATGTCGCCGCGAGATCCGCAGCGCCTCGGCAAACCGCTGGCCGAACAGCTTTCCCCCGTCGCGGGCCGCATCTTACGTGCGCTCAACAATCATTTCGAGGGGCTGATTTTGTTCACCCTTGCCGTTGTCGTGGTTAACCTAGGTCAGCAATCCACCCCCTTCACCACCGCCTGCGCCTGGGTCTACCTCGCCGCCCGCGTCCTCTACATCCCGGCCTATGCGTTCGGCCTCTCGCCGTGGCGCTCGCTGGTCTGGCTGGCGGGATTTCTCGCGACCATGGCCATGATCGTGGCCGCCTTGATTTGATGGCAGTTCATCTTTGCTCAAATATCCTTGGCGATGAGGGGCGTCCGACAACCCTCCGGTGGAGGATTTTCAGCGAAAGACCCTCGCCCGTGGCGAGGCTGGCGTCGGGGACAGTCGGCCCCCATCGCGCTCACTCCAAGCACAGCGCCGCTGCGGAGCCTTCCCAGCCCCGCAAACCCGACCCTTTCCGCCTGCATATGAAAGCCATATGGATAACATGTGGAAATGTTATGCCCGATTTGACGACAGGAGTCCCCTATGGCCAGCTTTGACGTGATCATCCTCGGCGCCGGCCCCGGCGGCTATGTCTGCGCCATCCGTTGCGCCCAGCTTGGCCTCAAGGTCGCCGTGGTCGAGGGGCGCGAGACGCTGGGCGGCACCTGCCTCAACGTCGGCTGCATCCCCTCCAAGGCGCTGTTGCACGCAACCCACATGCTGCACGAGGCGCAGACCAATTTCGCCCCCATGGGCCTGATCGGCGCTGCCCCCAAGGTCGATTGGGCCAAGATGCGGGCCTACAAGGATGACGTCGTCGGCCAGAACACCAAGGGCATCGAATTTCTGTTCAAGAAGAACAAGATAACCTGGCTGAAAGGCTGGGGCAGCGTCCCCGCGGCCGGTCAGGTCAAGGTCGGTGACGAGGTGCATGACGCAACTTCCATCGTCCTTGCCACCGGCTCTGAAGCTGCCTCCCTGCCCGGCGTGACGGTGGATGAAGCCACGGTCGTCACCTCCACCGGCGCGCTGACGCTGGGCAAGATCCCCAAGACAATGGTGGTGATCGGTGCAGGCGTGATCGGCCTCGAGATGGGCTCGGTCTACGCCCGACTGGGCGCCGAGGTGACCGTCATCGAATACCTCGACGCCATTACCCCCGGCATGGACGCCGAAGTGGCGAAAACATTCCAGCGCATCCTGGCAAAACAAGGACTCAAGTTCATCCTCGGCGCCGCCGTGCAGGGTGTCGATACGGCCAAATCCAGCGCCACGGTGCGCTACAAACTCCGCAAGGACGACAGCGACGCGCAGATCAAGGCCGACACCGTCCTTCTTGCCACGGGCCGCAAGCCCTATACCGCAGGGCTGGGGCTTGAGGCGCTGGCGGTCGAGATGCTGCCACGCGGACAGATCAAGACTGACAGCCATTTTTCCACTAATATCAAAGGCCTCTACGCCATCGGCGATGCCATTACAGGCCCGATGCTGGCCCACAAGGCCGAAGACGAAGGCATGGCGCTGGCCGAGATTCTTGCCGGTAAATCCGGCCATGTGAATTATGATGTGATCCCCGGCGTCATCTACACCACGCCAGAGGTGGCCAACGTCGGCAAGACCGAAGAACAGCTAAAGGCCGAAGGCCGCGCCTACAAGGTCGGCAAGTTCAGCTTCATGGGAAACGCAAGGGCGAAGGCGGTCTTTCAGGGCGAAGGCTTCGTCAAACTCCTCGCCGACAAGGACACCGACCGCATCCTTGGGTGCCATGTCATCGGCCCGATGGCCGGCGATCTGATCCACGAGGTCTGCGTCGCAATGGAATTCGGCGCTTCGGCGCAGGATCTGGCACTGACCTGCCACGCTCATCCGACGTTCTCGGAGGCGATGCGCGAGGCGGCTCTGGCCTGCGGCGACGGGGCGATTCACGCCTGAGTTCCGGGGCTTGCCAGTGATATCGCGCGTTCACACCTGAACGCAAGTCGCTTCAGTTTGAGTCAAATTCGGCTTCTTTTCGGCTTAAATACCCAAATTCGTGATCCGCATAAGGTACCCCACCGGTGAACCGCTGCCTGATCCGCTTGCCCCGGCCCTTCGCCCGCGCGTCGGGCATTCGGCGGGAAGGCGGTCCGTTTCCTGATCCGCCTCACCCTGCCAGATGCCGCAATCCCTGCGTCACATCGGTCCGTACCGCCAGCCGCAACCCCGGCTCATCCCCCGCCTTCAGCGCGGCCAATATCGTGCGGTGGTGTTGAGGCGGCTCGTTGCGCCGCAACTTGGCATAAAGCGCGCGCATCGTCGGCCCCAGTTGCAGCCACACCGTTTCCGTCATCGCCAGCATCGCCGGTGCCTGCGCGCGCAGGTAAAGCGTGCGGTGAAACTCCAGGTTGGTGCGGATATAGGCCACTGCATCCTGCTTGGCCACGGCCTCGGCATTTGCGGCATTAATCGCCATCAGCCGCTCAATCAGCGCGAAATGCGCCCGCGGCAAAGCGCGCGACGCCAGTTCCGGCTCCAGCAAAGCCCGGATGGCGGCCAGTTCCTCGATCCGGTCGGCTGTCAGTTCCGGTGTCGATATGCGCCCCGACGATGACAGCGTGAATGCCCCTTCCGCCACCAAGCGGCGTACCGCTTCCCGCGCCGGAGTCATCGACACGCCGAACATCTTGCCAAGCCCGCGCAGCGTCAGCGGCTGGCCCGGTGCCAGTTCGCCATGCATCACCTGCACCCGAAGCGTGCGGTACAGCCGGTCATGTTCGGCCAGAGTAGACTCCGGTGGGCGGGTCTGGGTCAGCATTCGCACCACCGAAGCACCCGCGCCGCGCAGCCGTCAATCCCCGTCATGGCCAAAGCGATAGCCGTGCAAGGTCTGCCCCTGCGCCTTGAGCCAACTGCGCCGCGCGTCATAACCCGGCATCAGATGCCGCACCACGGCCCAAAACGCGGGCGCATGGTTCATTTCGGCCAGATGGGCCACCTCATGCGCGGCCACATAGTCCAGCACCTCGGGCGGAGCCATCGCAAGGCGCCACGAATACATCAGCCCCCCGTCCACCGTACAAGACCCCCAGCGCGACCGGGTGTCCCGCAGTGTGATGCGCGTGTAGGGCCGCCCGATCAAAGCCGAATAGCGGTCCGAAGCGGCGGTCAGCCGACCGCGCGCCAAAAGCTTCAGATATGCTGCCGCGCGCACCCCCGCCTGCGCAGGATCACCGGGAATCATCAGCGCATCGCCTTCCGCGCGCACCAGCCGGCCTGGGCCGCGCGCCAATGTCAGGAACAGGCCCTGCACCGGAATCGCCGATCCGATACAGACAACTGCCGTTTGCGGCAGTGCGGCCAGCGCGGCCCTGATCCACGCCTCCTGACCCTGCGCGAAGGCCATCGCCTCGGCCATCCGCGCGCCGTGTGGCAGCGACAGCGTGACCCGGCCGTCAAGCCGCGACACGCGCAACGAAAAGCGCCGCGCCCGCGCGCTGCGGCGAAGAGTCAGTTCGACCGGGGGTGATCCGGGCAGGTGCGGCACTGTCTGAACCTTTCGTCTGCGGAGAATAGTCTTGCGGTGGGCGCGGAAAACCCCCATCTGACTGCCTTCCGCCACTCTGCGAAAGGCTTTGACAGCCGATCAGCCTTGTGGCAAGCGACGGCGATCCTGCATCTGCCAGTATTTCAAGGGAACAACCATGCCCAACCCAGAATGGGGCACGAAGCGCATCTGCCCGACGACCGGCAAGCGCTTTTACGACCTGAACAAGAGCCCGATCATCAGCCCCTACTCCGGCGAAGTCGTGGATATCGAAACCGCGCGTCGCAAGGCCGCTTCGGTCGTCATAGCGCGGCCGCTGCCCGAAAAGGACGACGAGGTTCTGGTCGACGACATCGAGGCAGAAGACGACATCCTGGAGCCGGGCACCGCTGACGACACCGATCTGGATGACGATCTGCTCGAAGATGATGCTGATGACACCGTTTCGCTGGATGATCTGGCCGACGTGGGCGGCGACGAAGAAGAAGTGTGATTTGCTCCGGGGGCGCTTTTTGCCTTGCGCGCCCCCGCCCTGTTCCGTAAACAACTTCAGCGAAGAGCCCAACTTCGCCTGTTTGTGGGGTCGTAGCTCAGTTGGGAGAGCGCTTGAATGGCATTCAAGAGGTCAGGAGTTCGATCCTCCTCGGCTCCACCAAATCCCAGTCTAAAACCTAAATTGCGACGATCGGCAGAGAGCCGCATTCAGGACCAGCATCGCCTGCTCGCAGCGTGTCGGGTAAATTGCGACAACGTGCGGTTACGTTCGACCTTCAGGCGCAGGCCGGCAGATTTGCAGGCAGAGCCCCGCAGCCGCCGGATTCTGATCCGTGCGCGGGGAGAAGAAGCCATGCAACACGCAAGATCGGCCAGATGAGCATCGGGTTCCCCGGCATGGTGCAAAGCTGCGCGCTGGATCGTTGGTCGCCGGTGATCGGTGATCCGACGCTGATGGGCTGGACCACGGTGGCAGTGTATGTGCTGACCGCCATACTGGCGCTTGGCGTAGCGGCTCGGGCGCCGTTCCCGGAGTCGTCCTTGCAGCGTGAGCGTTTTTTCTGGGCGGGGTTGGGGCTGGTTCTGGTCGCACTGGCGGTCAACAAACAACTTGATCTGCAATCTTATCTTACCGCGATCGGGCGATGTGTTGCAAAGCTGCAGGGCTGGTATCAAAGCAGGCGCATGGTGCAGGCTGCGTTCATACTGGCTTTGGTCGCGACGATGGCGATTGGGGCAGTGATTCTGCGTGGCATGATGCGAAAGACCACTGTCGGCAGCCGGCTTGCCGTGGTCGGGCTGCTCATGGTTCTGACCTTCGTCGCCGTCCGCGCGGTGGGCTTTCACCATGTCGATGCGCTGATCAATGTGAAAGTGCTGCACCTGCGGATGAACTGGGTTTTCGAACTGATCGGGCCGATTGTCATCGCGGCTGCGGGCTTCTGGCTTCTGGCCGTCACCAGCCGGGCGCACCCGGATGATCCTGTCATGGGCCAGGGTGCAACGGCGCGGCGCAGCGCGCACGATATGCCAAGCAAAGACAACACCTGATGCGTCGGCTGCTGCGAACGCTGGTGATCGTAGCGGTCGTTCTGGCGGGTGGCGTGTTCGCGCTGGGTGCTGCGGTATTGAACGATGAGCCGGTCATCGCCAAAATGACGCCGCCAACCCCCGAGGATGTCGAGACGACACGGGCCATCGTCCACCAGATCCGCCGAGCGACCGAAGCGGTCGATCCGGACGCGAAACGCGTCAGCATCAAGGTTCAGGACTTGCAGGGCGCGTTGCGGCTGGGGTCGCGGTTTCTGGCGGGCGCCCGCGCGCAGGCGGCGGTCGGGTCAGGCGCACTTCGAGGGGTCGCATCGGTGCCGGTGCCGTGGTTCGGTGTGACGAAATGGCTGAATATTCAAGTGACTATCCCGCCGTTCGAAGACCGCATCGCTTTGGAGTCCGTCGTTGTGGTGGGGCATGTTCTGTCGCCCGACCTGTCGCTGCGCGTCGCCCGGCTTGTTGCAAACCTGATCCTTGGCAACGGGTCAGGTGACAAGATCCTGAACAGCGCATCCAGCCTGCGGATCACCGAACAGACCCTGGTCTTTACACTTCGGCTGGACAGCACAGACCGGGGCGACGTGCTCGCGGGCGTGTTCGGCGCGCTACGCGGCAATGATATGCCTCCGCCGGACCAGATCGAGCGGTATTACGCACTGATCCGTCAGGCGATGGACGATGGAACCCTGCCCGTCCGGGGCAGCTTTCTACCCTATTTGCGCTTTGCCGTTCAGGCGGCCCTGGATGGCAGCACGCCCGAGACTTTGCCCGATGCCTATACCGCCGCGATCTTTGCACTGACGCGGGCTTGCGGCGCCAAGGACTTTGCGTTGGTGGTCGGTCGCCTTGGCGGCGTCCAGTCCAGCGATCAGGTCGGGTGGACATCAAACTGCGACAAAGTCACGTTCGCAAACCGGATCGACACGCGCCGGCATTTCATCACGGCCGCTGCCATCAAGGCAGCCAGCAACCGTGGCTTTGCAATTTCAATCGGCGAGTTCAAAGAACTGCGCGACTCGATCAATGGCAACAACGGCTTCGACTTCACCGATATAGCGGCCAACAATTCGGGTATCAGATTCTCGGACCTGTTCATGTCGCAGCCGTCCGATCGCTGGCCGGATCTGATCACGAGGGTGCAGTCCGAGGCGGATGTTCTGGCCGATTTCTCGGGCATTCCGGGGCGGGTATCGCGGCGGAATTTCACGCTTCAGTATGGGGATACCGACAGCCCGGCATACCGCGAGATGCTGGATCTGATCGAAAGGCAGATCGACAAGACGACGTTGCACGCCACGCCGCCGGGCAAATAGCGCCGCCCCCGCACTGTAAAACAAATCGACAAACGCAGCGTCCGCCCCTAGGTCTTGCGCGCCGCAACCCGCAGGCCAGCGTCAGAAAAGAGCATCCCGATGCACAACCCGGCTCATTCGGCCCCACACTGGTCCACCACGGGCGGGCCGGATTTCCTGCACCGCCCCGCCCATCGGGCCTGGCTGACGGATCAGGCGCGGGGTCTGTTCGGGGTTTTTCAGCGCGCTGCGGTGAACCCCGCCGGCGGATTCTTTTCCCTTGATGACCGCGGGCAGCCGTTGCCATCGGGCCATCCGGGCGGCGGTGTGCGCGGGCTGCACGACTCGACGCGCATGGTCCATTGCTTTGCGATGGCGCATCTGATGGGTGTGCCGGGGGCGGATCGCATGATCGACCACGGTATGGCTTTCGTCTGGACGCGCCACCGCGACAAGGCACATGGCGGCTATTTCTGGACAGTGAACGATACAGGCCCGGTGAATGATACCAAACAGGCCTATGGTCATGCCTTCGTCCTGCTGGCCGCGTCCTCGGCCAAAATCGTTGGTCACCCGGACGCCGACAGGCTGCTGGCCGATGTAACAGAGGTGCTGCTGCAACGCTTCTGGGATGACGCCGCCGGTGCCACGACCGAGGAATACAGCGCCGACTGGCAGCCCTTGGGTGACTATCGCGGCCAGAATTCAAACATGCACCTGACCGAGGCGCTGATGGCCGCGTTCGAGGCGACGAGTGACCGCACCTACCTGACGATGGCCGAGCGGATCGCCACATTGATCATCCACCGCCATGCCCGCGCCGAAGGCTGGCGTGTGGCCGAGCATTTTGATGCCGGCTGGCAGATCGACCGGGCCTACGCGGGTGATCCGATGTTCCGCCCGTCTGGCACGACCCCCGGCCATGCGCTGGAATGGGCACGGCTGCTGGTGCAGCTTTGGGAACTGGGCGGGCGCAGGCTTGGCTGGTTGCCCAACGCGGCGCAGGCGCTGTTCCTGCACACCTGCGACATCGGCTGGGACGGGGACAGGGGCGGCTTCTACTACACTCTGGACTGGAATGACCGGCCCGACCGGACCGACCGCTACTGGTGGCCTTGCGCCGAAGGCATCGCTGCGGCATCTGTGCTGCGCCAGATCAGTGACGATCCCCGGTTTGAAGGCTGGTATCGCCGCATCTGGAGCTTCGTCGCCAATCATGTGATCGACCATCACAACGGCGGCTGGTGGCCCGAACTCGACGACGACCTGCGCCCGGTTTCGCGTGTCTTTACCGGCAAGCCTGATCTTTATCACGCGGTGCAGGCCTGCCTGATCCCGCTGCTGCCTGCGACGGGCAGCGCCACGCGTGGACTGGCGGGACCGGCGGGCCAGCGTATCCATACGGGCTGAGTCAATCCGGCTTTCTCATTGGTAAAATACCCCCGGCGGAGCCGCGCCCGAGTGCATCGCGGCACGCGATGCGCGAGATCAAAGGAATGGCCCGAAACGGGCCTCCGCTTGGCAACAGCAGGATCAGGCGCGGTTCAGCGGATCACCTCGAACCGGTCCACGTCCACCATGCCATGATCGGTGATCTTCAGATGCGGGATCACGGGCAGGCACAGGAATGCCAACTGCAAAAACGGCTCTTCCAGCGTCACGCCCAGCGACCGGGCGGCGGCGCGCAACGCCACCAGCGCATCGCGCACCACTTCAAACGGCTCAAGGCTCATCAACCCCGCCACCGGCAGCGCCAGTTCGGCCAGAACCACACCATCCTCGACCACAACAAACCCGCCTTCGATCTGGCCCAGACGGTTCGCCGCCAGCGCCATGTCGTCGTAGTCTGCCCCCACCACCGCGATGTTGTGATGGTCGTGGCACACGGTCGAGGCGATGGCCCCGCGCCGCAGCCCGAACCCTTTGACAAACCCCGTCGCCATGTTGCCGTTCACGCCATGCCTCTCGATCACCGCGATCTTCACAAGGTCGCGCGCGACATCGGGGCGCTTGTCGCCATCCTCGGGTGCAATCTCATAGCTCAGGTGTTCGGTGATGATCTTGCCCGGCAGAATGCCGATCACCGGAGTCTCGGCCCGGTTGCCGGCGGTGCGGAAATCCGCAACCGACACCTGCCGTGCCTTCACCGAATGGCGCGCCACCGGTGGCACCACCCGGCGACGCGCAAAGGCGGCCTGATCCGCCACGACGCCACCGCACAGCACCATTGACGCATGGCAGCCCTCCAGCGTGTCGATCACCGCGATATCCGCGCGCTTGCCGGGGGCAATCAAGCCACGGTCTTTCAGCCCGAACGCTTCGGCCGCAGAAAGGCTCGCCGCGCGATAAACCGCCAGTGGCGGCGCACCCAGCGCAATCGCGGTGCGGATCATGTGGTCAAGATGGCCATGCTCGGCAATGTCCAAAGGGTTCCGGTCATCGGTACAAAGGCACAGATACGGCGCATGCCGTTCGGTCAGAATCGACACCAGCGCCACCAGATCCTTTGACACCGACCCTTCGCGGATCAGCACGCGCATGCCCTTGCGCAGCTTTTCCAGCGCCTCCTCGGCCGTTGTCGCCTCATGCTCGGTCCGTATTCCGGCGGCAATATAGCCGTTCAGATCGCGGCCCCGCAGCAAGGGTGCGTGGCCGTCGATATGCCGCCCCCGGAACGCCTCCAGCTTGGCAAGGCACCCGGCATCCTTGTGCAACACACCAGGAAAATTCATGAACTCCGCCAGCCCGATGACGCGCGGATGATCCATCAGCGGCACAAGATCCGCCGCCTCCAGCCGCGCACCTGCCGTTTCCATATGGGTGGAGGGCACGCAGGACGACAGTTGCACGCGAATATCCATCACCGTCTCGGCGCTCGCCTCAAGGAAATAGCGTATCCCTTCCAAACCGCACACATTCGCAATCTCATGCGGATCGCAGATCGCCGTGGTGATGCCGCGCGGCCCTACGCAGCGGTCGAACTCATACGGCGTGACCAGTGACGACTCGATATGCAGATGCGTGTCGATGAACCCCGGCACCAGTATCTGCCCCGTGCAGTCGATCACGCGGCGTCCCTCATAGTTCCCGAACACGCCGACGATCGTATCGCCGCAGATTGCCACATCCGTCTCGACCAGTTCCCCCGTCACAAGGTCGAACACCCGCCCGCCACGCAGCACCAGACTGGCGGGCGCAACCCCGCGTCCCTGATCGATCAGGTCGGCCAAGCGTGGTCTGGTCATGTCAGTCTCCTTTCGGTCGAGTGAACCGCAGCACAGCACCGCCGTCCAGACCAAGTTCGCCCTTGCACCCACGCGTGGCGGGTTTATCACCGCAGCATCCCTAACGGAGACGATGATGCGCCCGCTCCGCGGCATTTCCCTCAAGATCGCGTCGGTTCTGGTTTTCATCGTCATGGCGACGCTGATAAAGTCCACAGCCCAGCATGTACCGCCCGGCGAGGCGGTATTCTTCCGCTCGCTCTTCGCAATTCCGGTCATCGTCGCATGGCTTGGCTGGCGGCACGAGCTTGGGACCGGGCTGCGCACCGTGCAGCCGGTCGGCCATGTATGGCGCGGCGTGGTCGGCACTATGGCAATGGGCTTGGGGTTTGCGGGTCTTGGCTATCTGCCGCTGCCCGAGGTGACCGCCATCGGATATGCCGCCCCGCTGCTGACCGTTGTTTTCGCCGCGATGTTTCTGGGCGAAGAGGTGCGCGCCTTTCGCCTGACTGCGGTCGCCTTGGGCATGGTCGGCGTTCTGATCGTGCTGTCGCCCCGCCTGACGACCCTGTCGGATGGTGCCGTTGAAACGGCCGAGACACTGGGGGCGGTTCTGGTGCTCGGGGGCGCTGTCTTTGCCGCACTCGCACAGGTTTTCGTGCGTAAACTCGTCCTGACCGAAAGCACCAGCGCCATCGTTTTTTGGTTCTCCGCGACCGCAACCATCCTGTCGCTCGTCACGCTGCCCTTCGGCTGGGTCATTCCTGCGCCGCGCGAGGCACTGATGCTGATCGGCGCAGGTGTGCTGGGCGGGATCGGGCAGATCCTGCTGACCTCCAGCTACCGCGAGGCGGATGCGTCGGTCGTGGCGCCGTTCGAGTATGTCTCGATGCTGTTCGCACTGGCGTTCGGCTATTTCCTGTTCAACGAAGTGCCAACGGTGACGATGCTTTTTGGCGCAACCCTCGTGGTTACTGCAGGCATCCTGATTATCCTGCGCGAACGCCAGTTGGGGATCGAGCGGGCAAAACAACGCAAGGCAATGACGCCGCAAGGTTGATCTTGCGCTCAGGCACGGCGACCTTCGACAATGCCAAAGCATTGACGCGGCCTTGTCTCATGGCGGACAAGGGGCTGCGCCTGTATCGGGTGCATACGCCAACGCCCCCTTTACGCCAGAACGGAACGCTCCCGGACATGTCCCTTGCCCTGATCGCGGCGCTTCCCTTTCTTGGCGCGCTATTTCCCGGCCTGATGATCCGCGCGGGCCGCGATGCCTGCGCGCTGGCTGCAGGGTCGGTGACAGCGCTTTCCTTGCTGTTGCTGGGCATGCAGGCACCCGCCGTGCTACGCGGCGAGGTGATCCAGACGCGGATCGACTGGCTGCCAGCGCTGGGGCTAAACGCCAATTTCATGCTCGACGGGCTGGGCCTGATGTTCGCGGGCCTGATCCTCGGGATCGGGCTTCTGATCATCCTCTACGCGCGGTTCTACCTGTCGTCGCGCGATCCGATGGGCCAGTTCTACACTTATCTGCTGCTGTTTCAGGGTGCGATGACCGGCATCGTTCTGTCCGACAACATCCTGCTTCTGCTGGTGTTCTGGGAGCTGACATCGCTTTCCTCCTTTCTGCTGATCGGCTACTGGAAGCATCTGCCCGAAGGGCGTCAGGGCGCGCGCATGGCACTGACCGTCACCGGCACCGGCGGCCTTGCGTTGATCGCCGGAATGCTGATCCTCGGGCAGATCGCGGGCAGTTATGACCTGTCGGTGATCCTGACGCAGAAGGCCGCGATCCAGTCCTCTGACTGGTATCTGCCCGCGCTGATACTGATCCTTCTGGGCTGCTTTACCAAATCGGCGCAGTTTCCGTTCCATTTCTGGCTGCCCCACGCGATGGCCGCCCCCACACCTGTCTCGGCCTACCTGCACTCGGCAACGATGGTGAAGGCGGGCATTTTCCTGATGGCGCGCATGTGGCCGGTGCTGTCCGGCACCGACGCATGGTTCTGTATCGTCGCCACGACCGGCCTTGTGACGATGCTGCTGGGTGCCACCATCGCGCTGTTCAAGGATGACCTGAAGGCGCTTCTGGCGTTTTCCACTGTCAGCCATCTGGGGCTTATCACCATGCTGCTGGGCATCGGCACACCCGAGGCGGCCGTGGTCGCCGTCTTCCATATCCTGAACCATGCCAGCTTCAAGGCCGCCCTTTTCATGTCGGCAGGCATCATCGACCACGTGGCCCATACGCGCGACATCCGCCGCCTTGGCGGGTTGCGAACGCTGATGCCGATCACCTTCGCGTTCTCGACCATCGCGGCGCTGTCGATGGCGGGGATCCCGCCACTGAACGGCTTTCTGTCCAAGGAAATGATGCTGGAGGAGGCAAGCCAGACGATTTGGTTTGGCAACCCGTGGCTGATCCCAGCCCTCGCCACCCTCGCCGCAATGATCTCGGTCGGCTATTCGTTCCGCTTCATCGGGCAGGTGTTCCTCGGCCCCCCGCGCCACGATTATCCGGCCCCACCGCATGACCCCGGCTTCGGCCTCTGGGCCGCCCCCGCGCTGCTCGCCGCATTGGTGATCGCCAGCGGCCTGATGCCGATGCTCACCTTCGGCTGGCTGGTCGATGTCAGCGCCAGCGCCGTCACCGGCACGGCGATCACTGTGAAAATCAGCCACTGGCACGGCTTTGTCCCCGCCCTCTGGATGTCGCTTGCCGCCATCGCCGGGGGTCTGATCCTCGCCCTCTTTCAGCGCCCACTCAACCGCATCTGGTTGGCGTTGCCCCGCCCCGAGGCGAAGCCGATCTTCGACGCAGTCATCAACATGATCCGCCGTCTGGCCCATACCCTGACGGCACGCATGCACAACGGGTCAATCACCCGCGCCTTCGCGATTGGCACCGTCACCATGCTTGCGGCGGGGCTATACGCCTTTGCCTCCGGCACCCACACCCCCGGCACCCGCGCCCTGACCCCGATCGAGCCGGTCGCAGCCATCGGCTGGGTCATGCTGATGGCGGCAACATTTGCGGTCGTTCTTTACCACCACAACCGCCTGCTGTCGCTGGTACTGGTCGGCGTCGTCGGCCTGATCGTATCGGTCGTGTTCATCTACCTGTCCGCACCCGACCTTGCCCTGACCCAGATTTCGGTCGAGGTGGTGACGGTGATCCTGCTTCTTCTCGCGCTCAATTTCCTGCCAAAGCAAACACCCCGCGAACGCACGGGCCGCAGATTGCGCGACGGCGCAATTGCGGGGGCTGCGGGGCTTGGAGCCGCCGCTTTGATCCACGCCCTGATGCTGCGGGATTTCGCATTCCCGACCGTCGCCGCATATCACATCGCCAACGCCAAAAGCGGTGGTGGCGGCACCAATATCGTCAACGTCATCCTTGTCGACTTCCGCGGCTATGACACCTTCGGCGAGATCATCGTCCTGGGTATTGCCGCGCTGGTGATCTATGCGCTGACCGAGACAATCCTGCGCGGCGGCCCGGCCAATGACCGCCTGCTGAACTGGCCCAAACCGCAGGGGCGCGCGGGCGACCGGCATCCGATGATGTTCGTCGTGGTCGCCCGCCTGATCCTGCCGGTGGCGCTGATGGTCGGCGTGTTCATGTTCCTGCGCGGCCACAACCTGCCCGGCGGCGGGTTTGTTGCGGGACTGGTCGCGGCGATCACGTTCCTGATGCAATATATGGCCTCGGGTTTTGCCTGGGCCGCTGCGCGCAAGACAATCAACTATCATGGTCTCATTGCCACCGGCGTACTGATTGCCACCGCAACCGGTATCGGCGCGTGGTTCAACGGCAAGCCATTCCTGACCTCGGCCTACACCTATGTCACCGTTCCGCCGCTGGAGACGTTCGAGCTTGCGACCGCCGCTCTGTTCGACACCGGCGTATTTCTGACGGTGCTGGGCGCGGTGATGCTGGCCCTTGCCTCGATCTCGCGCCTTGCAACACGCGCTGGCAGTTCCACCAACACTCGGCCGTTCGACATTGATCCCGATGCCAAGCCAGCAGGAAAGTCATAGGATGGAGTATCTTGTCTCCAGCGCCGTGGGCCTGCTAACGGCCGCAGGGATTTACCTGATCCTGCGCCGACACACCTTTCCAGTGATCCTTGGCCTTGCACTGCTCAGCTATGGCGTGAACCTTTTCATCTTCGCTTCTGGCCGCATCGTGGTTGGTGTTCCGCCCATCTATGTGACGGGTGCCGCAGGCTATGCCGACCCGCTGACGCAGGCTCTGGTGCTGACCGCCATCGTCATCTCTTTCGGAATGACGGCATTGATCGTGATGGTGGCGCTTGGCGCGTTTCTGGAAACCGGGCATGATCGCATCGACATGCCCGATGGCGAGGGGGACGATCAGTGAACCACTGGATCATCGCCCCGGTCATAATGCCTGCCATAGTCGGCGCGGTCATGGTGCTGGTCATGCGCGGCAATCTTGCGCTGCAGCGCGCAGTCGGAGTGTCGGCAACAGGGGCGGCTGTTGCAGTTGCCGCAGCCCTTCTGTGGTCTGCATCACACAATCCGCCGCAAGTCTATTTCCTGGGCGACTGGCCCGCCCCGTTTGGCATCGTGCTGGTGTTTGACCGGCTGGCGGCCCTGATGCTGCTGCTCACCGCAACCCTCGCTCTGATTGTGCAGCTTTACGCCACAGGCTCGGGCTGGGACGCGCGCGGGCGGCATTTTCACGCGCTCTGGCAGTTCCAGATCATGGGCTTGAACGGCGCATTCCTGACCGGCGACATGTTCAACCTGTTCGTCTTCTTTGAAGTGCTGCTGATCGCGTCTTACGGTTTGATGATCCATGCAGGCGGCCGTGACCGGCTGCGCGCTGGGGTGCAATACGTTGCCTTCAATCTTGTCGGCTCGACGCTGTTCCTCTTTGCGCTCGCCACTCTGTATTCCGTCACCGGCACGCTCAACATGGCCGATCTTGCCGTCAAGGTGGCGATCCTGCCCGAAGGCGACGCAGCCCTGATCCGCGTGGCAGCGGTGCTGCTGCTGCTGGTGTTTGCCATCAAGGGCGCACTTGTTCCGCTGCATTTCTGGCTGCCCGGCACCTATGCCAATGCGCCCGGCCCGGTTGCCGCGCTGTTCGCCATCATGACCAAGGTGGGTGCCTATGCCGTGATCCGGGTATTTACCCTGATCTTCCCGCCCGGCACACTGGCCACCGGCACGCTGATTGCCGACCTGCTGCTGCCGGCTGCCCTTGTCACTCTTGCGATCGGCGCAATCGGCGTGCTGGGGGCTGCGACCCTCGCCCGCCTTGCCGCCTTCGCGGCCATAGGTTCCATCGGCACGCTATTCACTGCGATTGCGCTCTTTACGCCGCAAGCGACAAGTGCGGCACTTTACTACCTGTTGCACTCCACCCTCGCCACGGCGGCGCTTTTTCTGATCGCCGACCTTGTGCTTGAAAGGCGCGGCACCGGCAGCCTGCGGACGGCACGGTCCCCGATCCCGCAGTCCGGCCTCATCGCCGCACTGTTCTTTGCCGCAGCCATCGGGCTTGCCGGAATGCCGCCGCTCTCGGGCTTCATCGGCAAATTGCTGATCCTTGACGCGGCCCGCAACCACATCGCCACAGTCTGGCCGGTGATGCTGGTTGCCTCGCTTTTTATGATCATAGGGTTTGCCATTGCGGGCAGTACGCTGTTCTGGAAACCCCACGAGGCGGTGGGTGAACCCATCGCGGCGTCTGCCCTGCCAACATCAGCCCTGCCTTTTATTGCCACAGGCATTCTGCTGGGCCTGCTGGCAGCTTTGACGATCTTTGCCGGGCCGGTCACCGACTACCTCACCGCCACTGCGGCCAGCCTCTACGACCCCGCGCCCTATATCGCGGCCAACGCGCTTGCAGCGGGGGAATGAACCGATGCTGAACAGGCTTTTCCCGCACCCCCTTATGACGCTGGGCCTGACGGTGACGTGGCTTCTGCTGGTGAACGACCTCAAGATCGGCAGTCTGGTGCTGGGTGCCATTCTGGGTCTGGTCATTCCGCTGGTCACAACGGTCTATTGGCCGGATCGCCCGAAAATCCGCAATCTTCCGGCCTACCTTGGCTATGTGCTGCTGGTCATGTGGGATATCATCATCGCCAATATCGCGGTCGCGCGGATTGTGATGTTCATGCCTAACAACCGCATCCGGTCGCGCTGGATCACCGTTCCGCTCGATCTGCGCTCGCCCGAGGCGATAACGGTGCTTGCCGCCACCATCACCCTGACCCCCGGCACCGTGACCGCCGACATGTCGGCCTGCGGTCGCGCGCTTTTAATCCACGCGCTGCACGCCCCCGACCCGGACGCAGTGTGTGATCAGATCAAGACCCGCTATGAGGCCCGCCTGAAAAGGATTTTCGAATGATCGACCTTGCCTTGTCGTTCGCGCTTGGCTGTTTCGGCCTTGGGCTTTTGATGAACCTGTTCTTGCTGCTGCGCGGTCCCGGCCTGCCGGACCGGGTGCTTGCGGTCGACACGATGGTGATCAATATCATCGCGCTGATCGTGCTTTATGGCATCCGGTCGGGCAGCGGCATCAACTTTGAGGCGGCGATGCTGTTCGCCATGACCGGCTTTGTCTCGACCGTCGCGTTCAGCAAATTCATGCTGCGCGGCGACGTGATCGAGTGATGGGAATGACCGTGGAAATCCTGATCTCGGCCCTGCTCGTCATTGGCGGCACGTTCGGCTTGATCGGCAGCTTTGGCTTGTTGAAACTGAACGATCCGATGAAGCGGCTGCACGCGCCGACCAAAGCCTCGACCGTGGGCGTCGGCACAACCCTTGTCGCCTCCGTCCTCTATTTTGCGATCTTCAAGGGCGCCGTGACATGGCAGGAACTGCTGATCGTGCTGTTCCTTTTCATCACCTCGCCCATCACCGCGAACTTTCTTTCAAAAGTCCACCTGCACCGCAATATGGTGTCCGCCGATCTGCCACCCACCGGCACCAGCCGCAACTGGGCAACGTTCGAGCCGGACGATGACGAAGCATCGGATGGCCAGAGCCACTCCTGACCGGGCCGGCGTTGCGGGCACCCCATAAACCGGGTGCGCTTTCCTGCTGCCGTTTCATCTTCGCACAAATATCCCTCGGCGCTTCGGACAGGCGTGCGCGCGTTGATCCGCTGCGCCCCTGCACGCTTCAGAACAAATGCGCGTTGATCACCAGATGCGCTGCAATGGCCGCGACATAGCCCAAGGCCACCGCCCCACTCCACCGCAGATGGCTAGAAAACGTATACTGCCCTTTCGCCAACCCCATCAGCGCCACCCCAGCCGCCGAGCCGATAGACAAAAGCGATCCGCCTGTTCCCGCCGTCAGCGTGATGAGCAACCACTGGCCATGCGACATTTCAGGATCCATCGTCAACACGGCGAACATCAGCGGAATATTGTCAACGATGGCAGACAGCACTCCGATGACGACGTTCGCCGCAGTTGCCCCCATGCCCACATAAAGCGCGTCCGACGCGACAGCCAGATAGCCCAGTACCCCAAGCCCCCCGACCGCAAAGATGATCCCGAAAAAGAACAGCAGCGTATCCCACTCCACCCGCTGCACCTGGGCAAAGCTGTCCAGCACCATGTCGTCGTCATTGGCCCTCCGACCCTTTAGGATCAGCACGTAGGACCACATCTGCAAGTAGCCCAGCCCCAGCATCATTCCCAGTGCCGGCGGCAGGTTGAGGAAGTTCTTGAACATGACCGCAGTCACGATCGTTAGCGCGAACAGCACCGCAACCCCCGCCATTCCCGGTTTTGCGGTCACCGCCGCCCCGCGTGGATCGGGCTTGCCCTGCGGTACCGCAAGATACATGAACGCTGCGGGGACCACCCAGTTCAGCACCGAAGGCACAAAAAGCGCGAAGAAATCAAAGAACTGCAACTTGCCAGACTGCCAGACCATAAGCGTTGTGATGTCGCCAAAGGGGGAAAATGCCCCTCCCGCATTCGATGCCACAACGATCGACACGCAACCAACCGCCACGAACCGCGGCGAATGCGACCCCAGTGCCAACACCACGGCCCCCATCACCAGCGCGGTCGTCAGGTTGTCCAGAACGCTGGACAGAAAGAACGCAATGATGCCGGTCAGCAGGAACAACTGCCGATAGCTCAGCCCCAGACCAACCAGCTTTGCCCGCAGGACTTCAAACGCCCGGCGCTCTTCCAGCGTGTTGACGTAGGTGATCGCCACCAGCAGGAACAGGAACAATTCGCCATATTCCTCGATGATCTGCATGGCGTGGTCATGCGCCGCCTCGCTCTGCCCCGCCTGCAGATAGGCCACCCCGATCAGCGCCCAGATCAGCCCCGCCGCCAGCATCACCGGTTTGGATTTGCGCATCAGCGTGCGCTCTTCCAGGACCACCAGCACATAGGCCACCACAAAGATGATCAGCGCCAGAATGCCCGCCCAATGTGTTGTAAGGTCCAGCATCTTCCACCCCTGCCCCAGCCATCCGCGCTTAACAAAACCTGCAGTGCGCCGCCGAAGTCAAGGCAGGCCGCAGGCAGCCATTTCTGACCATCCGGTAAAAATCCGCCCAATCGTCCGGGTGCAGCGCTTGCCACCACCGCCCGCCTTGTGCAAACGTCAAGACGCCCCCTGCCGGAGTGTCCACCCGTGCTGACCCACCCGACCCCCGTCGCCACGGCGACCGACCAGTTGCCGCAGGTCACCCATCCGCGCAACCCCGGCATGGCGCTTGACCTTGACTGGGTTGCCTCGGTTCAGGCCAACACCTCCGCCATCGAGCGGCGCTGCGCGGCCCTGCCGGGGCGCCGGTCGGTCAAGAAAGACTGGCAGGCGGCGTGGCTGCTGAAAGCCATCACTCTGATCGACCTGACCACGCTTTCGGGCGACGACACCGAAGGCCGCGTCAAACGCCTCTGCGCCAAGGCCCGCCAGCCCGTCCGCGCCGACCTGCTCGACGACTTGGGGATGTCAGGGCTCACGACCGGAGCGGTCTGCGTCTATCACGACATGGTGGCCTCGGCAGTTCAGGCGTTGGAGGGAACGAATATTCCCGTCGCCGCCGTCTCAACCGGCTTTCCGGCGGGTCTGTCGCCCTTCAAACTGCGCATTGCCGAAATCGGCGAAAGTGTCCGTGCCGGGGCGGCGGAAATCGACATCGTCATTTCCCGCCGTCATGTCCTGACGCAGAACTGGCAGGCGCTTTATGATGAAACCGTCGAGATGCGCGCCGCCTGCGGTGACGCCCACATGAAAACCATCCTCGCGACGGGCGAGCTTGGCACGCTCCGCAACGTCGCCCGCGCCAGTCTTGTGTGCATGATGGCAGGGGCGGATTTCATCAAGACCTCCACCGGAAAGGAAGGCGTCAACGCCACCCTTCCCGTCAGCGTCGTGATGATCCGGGCCATCCGCGACTACCTCGACCGCACCGGCATCAAGATCGGATACAAGCCCGCAGGCGGCATCGGCAAAGCCACGGACGCACTGGTTTACCTGTCGCTGATGAAAGACGAACTCGGGCCGCCCTGGCTGCAACCCGACCTGTTCCGCTTCGGTGCCTCGTCCCTGCTTGGCGATATCGAGCGTCAGCTGGAACATCACCTCACCGGCCGCTACTCTGCGGCCAACCGCCATCCGATGGGATAACCGCATGACCATCCGCGACATTTTCAACGAGATGAGCTATGGCCCCGCCCCGGAGTCCTCTGCCGAGGCGCAGGACTGGCTGACACAGCACGGGAATCGCTTCGGTCACTGGATCGACGGCGCGTTCACCAAACCCGGCGAGACGTTCGCAACCAGCAACCCCTCCACCGGCAAACCCCTGGCCGACGTCACTCAAGGCACCGTCAAAGACATCGACACCGCCATCGCCGCCGCCCGCCGCGCCCAGCCGAAATGGGCGCGCCTTTCCGGCCACCAGCGCGCAAAGCACCTCTACGCCCTTGCCCGCCTTGTCCAGAAACATTCCCGCCTGCTCGCGGTCATGGAAACGATGGACAATGGCAAACCCATCCGCGAAAGCCGCGACATCGACATCCCCCTTGTTGCGCGCCATTTCTACTACCACGCGGGCCTTGCCCAACTCCTCACCTCCGAACTGCCCGGCACCGCGCCCCTCGGCGTCTGCGGCGCGATCATCCCGTGGAACTTCCCGCTTCTGATGCTCGCGTGGAAGGTCGCGCCGGCGCTGGCCGCAGGCAACACTGTCATCCTCAAGCCCGCCGAATACACCCCGCTTACCGCCCTTCTGTTCGCAGAGCTTTCCCGCGAGGCTGGCCTGCCCAAAGGGGTGCTGAACATCGTTACCGGCGATGGCGCAACCGGCGAGGCGCTGGTAAATCGCGCCGGAATTAATAAGATCGCCTTCACCGGCTCCACCCAAGTGGGCCGCAAAATCCGCGAAGCGACAGCAGGCACCGGCAAGTCCCTTACCTTGGAGCTTGGCGGAAAATCCCCCTACATCGTGTTCGACGACGCCGATCTTGACAGCGCCATCGAAGGCCTTGTCGATGCCATCTGGTTCAATCAGGGCCAGGTCTGCTGTGCGGGATCGCGCCTTCTGGTGCAGGAAGGCGTGGCTGACCGCTTCCACGCAAAGCTGAAGCGCCGCATGGACGGGCTGCGCATTGGCGACCCGTTGGACAAATGTATCGACGTGGGCGCGGTGGTGGACCCGGTCCAGCTTGCCAGTATCACACGCATGGTCGATGCGAACCGTGACGGCGAAATCTACCACGCCGCCACGCCGCTGCCCGCAGGCTGCTTTTACCCCCCGACGCTGATCACCGGCCTCTCTGCCGCCTCGACCCTGATGCAGGAAGAAATCTTCGGGCCTGTGCTGGTATCGATGACCTTCCGCACCCCGGATGAGGCCGTCCAGCTTGCCAACAACACCCGCTACGGCCTAGCGGCGACCGTCTGGACCGAGAACATCAATCTCGCCCTCGATATCGCCCCGAAACTGAAAGCCGGGGTTGTCTGGATCAACGCAACCAACCTTTTCGACGCAGCGGCAGCATTTGGCGGCGTGCGCGAATCCGGCTTTGGCCGTGAGGGCGGATGGGAGGGGCTGATGGCCTACCTCAAACCCGCAACCACCCCCAAACCCCTCAGGCCCATACCCGCAATCCCAGCCCCCAACGCGCCCGAAATCCCTGACCTCGACCGCACCGCCAAGCTTTACATCGGCGGCAAGCAGGCGCGCCCCGATGGCGGCTATTCGAAACCCGTCTGGTCCGCCAAGGGCAAACTGCTCGGTCATGTCGGCATCGGTAACCGCAAGGACATCCGCAACGCCGTCGAGGCCGCCCACGCCGCAAAGGGCTGGGCGAAAGCCACCGGCCATGCCCGCGCGCAGACCCTTTATTACATCGCGGAAAACCTGTCAGCGCGCGCATCCGAATTCTCTGCCCGCCTGCGCGACCTTACAGGACGTTCTGGCGAGGCCGAGGTTGAAGCGACCATCTCGCGCCTCTTTACCTATGCCGCCTGGGCCGACAAATATGATGGTCAGGCAAAATCCGTGCCTATCCGGGGCGTGGCCCTTGCGATCAACGAACCCTGCGGTGTCATCGGCGCAATCGCGCCCGACGATGCGCCCCTGCTTGGTCTGATCAGCGTCATGGCCCCCGCCATCGCCATGGGAAACACCTGCGTCCTTGTCCCGTCCGAAGCCTTTCCCCTTGCCGCCACCGACTTCTATCAGGTGCTCGACACCTCCGACCTGCCCGGCGGCGTGGTGAACATCGTGACCGGCAGCCATGCGGAACTTGCCAAGACGCTGGCCGGTCACATGGATATCGATGCCGTGTGGAGTTTCTCCTCATCCGACATTTCGGCCCAGATCGAGCGCGACTCTGCTGCCAACATCAAACGCTGCTGGGTCAACCGCGCCCATGCCCGCGACTGGTCAGGTGCTGAGGGCGAAGGACGCGAATTCCTGCGCCAGTCAACCGAGGTAAAGACGGTCTGGATCCCTTACGGCGAGTGATTTCATCTTTGCGTAAATATCCCCGCCGGAGGCGCTTCTCTGTTCTCCAGATGCCTCCGGCGGGGATATTTATGCAAACATGAATACGAGGTCTCACGCCCGTCCGGCAGACCCTGACAACGTGAAGGGATCAATCCCCATCCGCTTGAGCGCGCCCGTCCACTTCGCGCCGTCATCGCCCGAAAAGACCAGATCGGCCGGCGCATCTGCCGTCAGCCAGTCATTGCGGCCGATCTCAGCTTCCAGTTGCCCCGGTCCCCAGCCGGAATAGCCCAACGCAAGTAGTGCAGCCTCAGGCCCCTGTCCCTTTGCAATCGCTGCCAGCACGTCGATCGTCGCGGTGATGCCAAAGCCTCCCGGCACACGCATCGTCGAGCGCTCTGCGCCGTAGTCATTCGAGTGCAGCACGATACCGCGACCACGCTCGACAGGCCCCCCGAAATGCACGCGGATATCGCGTCCTTCGGGCGCGCGTGGAATGTCAAGCTGGCGCAGCAGGCTGTCAAAACTCAGGTCGGGGGCAGGTTTGTTCACGATCAACCCCATCGCACCCGCAGATGAGTGGGCGCAGACGAGGATCACGCTTTTCTCAAAGCGCGGGTCGCCCAGCCCCGGCATCGCGATCAGCAGTTTGCCGCAAAGATCCATCGCCACACCCTCCGTTGCAACAAACATGGACACCCGCCGCGACAGGCTCAAGAGGCAGCAATGCCACAGTCACGCAGCCGTCGCCCGAAAGTGATTTTGCAAGCGGATGTCTCTGCTCAATATGGCAGCCATGAAAATGATATTCCTCATCGCGTCCCTGATCACCGTTTCGCTGATCAGCATACCTGCGACCACGCGGGCCGAAACACAGGCGGATGTGCTTTCGGCGCAGTTTCTACCGGGTTGGCAGACTGATCGCGGTACGCATATGGCCGCCCTTCAGATGACGCTGGCCCCCGAATGGAAGACCTATTGGCGCAGCCCCGGTGATGCGGGCATCCCACCGCTGTTCAACTGGTCGGGGTCCGAGAATCTGGCCGCAGTGCGCTTTCACTGGCCGCGGCCGCAGGTTTTTTCGATCAACGGCATGCAGTCGATCGGCTACAAGCACGAGTTGGTGCTGCCGATCGAACTGACCGCGAAAGATCCGTCCCGCCCGATCCAGTTGCGCGCAACGGTAGATCTTGGCATTTGCCGCGACATCTGCATGCCCGCTGCGCTGTCTTTCACGGCCGAAATCGGCGGTCCCGGCGCAGCAGATCCGGCCATCCACGCGTCCCTGGCCATGCGCCCCGACACTGGGGCCGAAGCCGGACTTGGCAAGATCGGGTGCTCGGTTGAACCGATCTCCGACGGGTTGCGTCTGACCGCGCGAATAGCGCTGCCACCGACAGGAGGCGTCGAGACCGTGGTGTTCGAACCCGGCGGTGCAATCTGGGCGTCCGAGGCCGTGGTGCGACGCGAGGGTGGTCTCTTGACCGCCACGGCGGATCTGGTGCCGGGCGACAGCGGCCCCTTAGCACTGGATCGCGGCGCGATGATTGTGACTGTACTGGGACAGGATCGCGCGGTCGAGATCATCGGTTGCCCCGCACCCTGAGCCGTTCGACGACTGGGTGCTATTTGCGCCGGCGGTGTTCTTCCAGCCGGGGCATGATCTCGACAAAGTTGCAGGGCTTGTGCCGATAGTCGAGTTGCCAGCGTAGAATCTCATCCCACGCGTCGCGGCAGGCCGATGGCGATCCGGGCAAGGCGAACAGATACGTTCCCTGGGCCACACCGCCGCAGGCGCGCGACTGAACCGCCGAAGTGCCGATCTTGCCCACCGACATCATGGTAAAGATCGTCCCGAACGCTTCGATCTCTTTCTCGTAAACATCGCGGTGCGCTTCGACCGTCACATCCCGCCCGGTCAGCCCGGTGCCACCCGTGGTCAGGATCACGTCAATCGCCGGGTCCGCGCACCAGCGCGCCAGATGCGCCGCGATGGCCACCCGTTCATCGCGCTCGATAGCACGGGCGGCAAGCACATGACCCGCATCCAGCAACCTCTCGACCAGCGTATCGCCGGATCTGTCATGGGCCGCACCCCGCGTATCCGACACGGTCAGCACAGCGATCCGTACCGGTACGAAGTCCCGGCTTTCGTCGAGTGTGGTCATGACGTCCCCCTCAATCTGGCCTGCAGTGACAACAGGTCCGCCCAAGCCTCGCGCTTTGCAGACGGATTTCGCAACAGGTAAGCCGGATGGACCATCGGCAGCACGGGCCGCCCCAGCGCTTCGGCCCACTGGCCCCGAAGCCGCGTGATGCCCTTGCGCCCCAGCAGGGCCTGGCAGGGCGTGTTGCCCATCACGACGATCACCGCAGGGTCGGCCAGCGCCACATGACGCTGCAGGAATGGCAGCATCATCGCAATCTCGTCCGGGGCAGGATCGCGGTTCTGCGGTGGCCGCCACGGCATCACATTGGTGATGTAGAGGGCCGAGGCAGGATCGGCACTTGCGCGGTTCAACCCGATGGCGGCAAACATCCGGTCAAGCAGTTGCCCCGCCCGACCGACAAAGGGCAGGCCCTGCAGATCCTCGTCCCGCCCCGGCGCTTCGCCCAGAACCATCACCCTTGCCGCAGGATTACCATCGGCAAATACCAGTGACTTCGCCCCCTTTTTCAACTCGCAATGCTCATAGGTGCCAAGTGCCGCGCGCAAAGCTGTCAGGCTGTCGGCCCCTGCCGCCAATGCCTGTGCGACCAGAACGGCATCCCCGCCCGGAGCAATGGGAACAGATACAGGCCGGGCGGGCTGGGCGATGGGCGTGGCTGCCGGGGCCGCCGCGCCCACAGGCGCGACAACAACCGCCTCATAGCGCGCAACGGGCGTTTCTCCCATCGCTTCATCCGCGCCAAGTTCCACCTGCCAGACCAGTGTCGCAAGGCTTGCGTGAAAATCCATGTCCTGTTCCATTGCGCAAGGGTATGCCTGCTGACCCTTGCGGTAAACCGCTTGTTCGGATGCGGATCGCTTTCTATAACCGCCTTGCCCGCTTCGTCCCGGCCCCGGAGGACCAGATGACATTCCGCGCCCGCCATCTTCTGGGGATCGAGCATCTGGCCCCGGACGAGATTCGCAGCATCCTCGATTTGTCGGAACGCTATGTCGATCTGAACCGCCGCACCATCAAGCGTACAGATGTGCTGTCGGGCATGACCCAGATCAACATGTTCTTCGAGAACTCCACCCGGACACAGGCCAGCTTCGAGCTGGCGGGAAAGCGGCTTGGTGCCGATGTGATGACCATGTCGGTCGCCCATTCCTCGGTGAAGAAGGGAGAGACGCTGATCGACACCGCGCTGACCCTGAACGCCATGCAACCCGACCTTCTGGTGGTACGCCATCCGTCGTCGGGGGCGGTCAACCTGCTGGCGTCAAAGGTGAATTGTGCCGTTCTGAACGCAGGCGACGGGCGCCACGAACACCCCACGCAGGCGCTGCTGGACGCGCTGACCATCCGCCGGGCCAAGGGTCGCATTCAGCGGCTGACCGTGGCAATTTGCGGTGACATTGCGCACAGCCGCGTCGCCCGCTCCAACCTTCTGCTGCTGGGCAAGATGGAAAACCGCATCCGCCTGATCGCCCCTGCCACGCTGATGCCATCGGGGGTTGAAGAGTTCGGCTGCGAGGTGTTCGACAATATGGCCGAGGGCCTGAAGGGCTGCGATGTGGTGATGATGCTGCGCCTGCAACGCGAGCGGATGGACGGCGGGTTCATTCCGTCCGAGCGCGAATACTATCACCGCTATGGTCTGGACGCCGAAAAACTGGCCCATGCCAAGCCCGATGCCATCGTCATGCATCCCGGCCCGATGAACCGCGGGGTAGAGATCGATGGCGATCTGGCCGACGACATCAACCGAAGCGTGATTCAGGATCAGGTTGAGATGGGGGTGGCGGTGCGGATGGCTTGCATGGATCTGCTGGCGCGGAACCTGAAGGCCGAGCGTGGGCGGGCGGCGGCGGGGGTTATGGTATGACCGGTACTCAGAGCCTGTTAAACAAAGCCGGTACTTCGCTTCACCCTTGATCGCGCGACCTGATTTGGCCTGCCGAGACACATCCTGCCTGCGCACGGCATGATCGTCTCATCTGTCATCGCTGTGGTTGCGTCCCGCCAGCGACGGCTTGCACAGATGCAACACCGAACCGAAACGGTGTCGCGCTGGCGCGCAAGTCGCACAATTTCCTTCAGTCACATCAGGGAAACAGGTCTTTCCTTTACGGATAGCGCGCGTAAGCTGAACTTATCTACTTTACGAATTATTTCTGAAGGATGACCGTGATGCGCCTTTCCAAATTCGCAACCTTGGCATTTTTCTCGATAGCCAGCGCAAGCGCCGCGCAGGCACAGTCCTCAAGTGATCTTGCGAAAAAACTGTCTAATCCGATCGCAAACCTCATCTCTGTGCCATTTCAATACAATTACAACTCTGGCTACGGTGATGGGTCGGGCGAGCAGAACTATATCAACATCCAGCCTGTGATTCCGCTCTCGATCAGCCTTAACTGGAACCTCATTTCGCGCACAATCGTTCCGGTTGTTACCCAAAGCGGATTTCTTGCCAATGGTGACGACCAGTTTGGCTTTGGCAACACCACTCAAAGTTTCTTCTTTTCGCCCAAGAAACCGACCAAGGGCGGATT
>JANNWS010000114.1:0-63098 GCA_031408575.1 Rhodobacterales bacterium | reverse complement strand
GGTGGCGGAATTGGTAGACGCGCACGGTTCAGGTCCGTGTGCCGCAAGGCGTGGAGGTTCGAGTCCTCTCCTGGGCACCATCGATCCTTCGTGCCAATTCGAAGGATCAGCACGTGACAATCCACCACTATCATAACGACCTGCCAGACGGCCTTGACCTTGGTAGGCTGGTCGCAATCGATACTGAAACGATGGGCCTTGATCCACGCCGCGACCGGCTTTGCGTTGTGCAGTTATCCTCGGGTGACGGCCATGCGCATCTGGTTCAGATCGCGCGCGGCCAGAAAACTGCGCTCAATCTTGAACGTCTGCTGACCGATCCGGCCACGTTGAAGCTGTTTCATTTCGGCAGGTTCGACATTGCGGCCCTGCAAAATGCGTTCGGCGTCGTCACCACACCTGTCTGGTGTACCAAGATCGCCTCGCGTCTGATCCGCACCTTCACCGACCGGCACGGCCTGAAGTATCTGCTGCAGGAACTGGCGAATGTAGATGTCTCGAAACAGCAACAAACGTCGGATTGGGGGTCGGAAGTGCTGACTGACGCGCAGAAGGAATATGCCGCGTCAGATGTGCTATACTTGCACAAATTGAAGATCGAGTTGGAGGCCCGACTGATCCGCGAAGGCAGATTGGCTCTTGCCCAACGCTGCTTTGACTTCCTGCCGACGCGGGCAGAGCTTGACCTGATGGGCTGGGACGAACCGAATGACATCTTCCACCACTGACGCCGCCACCATCCTCGCCACCGCCCGCCGCGTGGTCCTGCGCGAGGCCGAGGCGCTGGCAATGCTGTCGGGAGGTTTGGACGACAGTTTTGCGCAGGCGGTTGATGTCATTCTTGCCGCCAAAGGGCGCGTCATCGTGTCGGGCATGGGCAAATCCGGCCATATCGCGCGCAAGATCGCGGCCACCTTCGCCTCGACCGGCACACCCGCCCAATTCGTTCACCCGGCCGAGGCGAGCCATGGCGATCTCGGCATGGTGATGCGCGGCGATGTGGTGATGGTGCTGTCCAACTCCGGCGAGACGCCGGAACTTGCCGATATAGTCGCCCATACCCGCCGCTTTGACATTCCGCTGATCGGCATTGCGGCGCGCGCAGACTCGACCCTGCTGCGGCAATCCGATGTGGCCATCCTGCTGCCGGATGCACCCGAAGCCTGCGAGACCGGCGTTGTTCCCACCACGTCCACCACCATGACACTCGCTTTGGGTGATGCAATGGCGGTCGTCCTGATGGAACAGCGCCAGTTCACACCCGAGCAGTTCCGCGTGTTCCACCCCGGCGGCAAACTGGGCGCGCGTCTGGCCAAGGTCAGCGACCTGATGCATGCCGACATGCCTCTTGTCGTGACAGGCACGCCGATGAGCGAAGCCTTGCTTGCGATTAGTCGCAAAGGCTTTGGCGTGGTCGGCGTGACTGATGCCGATGGTGATCTGGTGGGCGTCGTGACCGACGGTGATCTTCGGCGGCACATGGACGGGCTTTTGTCGCTAACCGCCGATCAGGTGATGACCAGGCCCCCCCGCACCATCGGGCCGGACGCGCTGGCGGAAAAGGCAGTGGCCGTGATGAATGACCGCAAGATTACCTGCCTGTTCGTCGTGGACCCTGCCGGCAGCCGGTCTGCGCTGGGCATTCTGCATATCCATGATTGCCTACGCGCAGGCGTCGCCTGAGCGATGGCACAGGCCGACAACGCATGGTCGCGCTGGGTTGCATGGTTGAAAATCCTGCTGCCGCTGGTTGCGCTTGCGATGCTGTCGTCGATCTTTCTGGTCTCGCGCAGCATCGACCCGACGGCGTCGCTTCCCTATTCTGATGTCGAGATCGAAGCCCGCGCCCGCGAGCCGCGACTGACAACACCGCGGTTTTCCGGCATGACTGCGGATGGTGCCGAGATCACGATTGATGCCTCCGACATGCGCCCCGACCTTGCCAACCCCGGCAGCGGCACCGCAACAGACCTGCGCGCCCGGATGCAGACACCCGATGGCGCAACGACCGACATTGTTGCAGCCCAAGGCGTTGTCGATACCAACGCCGGAACCTACGACATGACGGGCGCGGTCACGATTACCACGTCGGCGGGCTATGTCATTGCCGCCCCACAGGTGACGGGAAACCTGAACGCAACCGCACTCGATGCGACGGGCGAAGTGCAGGTTGATGCACCGATGGGGCGGATCACCGCCGATACGATGCGGCTTCGGCCAGACCTTGCTTCGCCCGGTCGGTATCTTCTGGTTTTCAATGGCGCGGTCCGGCTGGTATACCAGCCAATGAATTGACCTGATCGAGGCACTGCATGCCGTATTTCATCCGCGCCCTTGGACTTACCTTTGCCTTCGGGATTTTGCCGCTGGCGGGTCTGGCACAAGTGACCGGCGCGCAGGTGGCCTTTGGTAGCCTGAAAGGCGACCCGACCCTGCCAGTTGAAGTGACGGCGGATCAGCTGACGGTCAATCAGGCTAGCGGAACGGCAGTCTTTGTCGGGAATGTTCTGGTGGATCAGGGCACGATGCGCCTGACGGCCGCCGAAGTGCAGGTCGACTATGCCGCCGACGGCAAGAAGATCGCCCGTTTGCATGCCACGGGCGGCGTCACGCTGGCCAATGGTGGCGAGGCCGCCGAAGCGCAAGAGGCGGTCTACACCATCGACACCGGAACGGTCGTCATGACAGGCGACGTGCTGCTGACCCAGGGCACCAGCGCGCTGTCGGGCAAACAGCTGACTGTGGACCTTGCCACCGGCACCGGCGTGATGGAGGGGCGCGTGCAAACCGTGTTCATCCCCGGATCGGCGACAACGCCATGAAGCCCCCACCCGGCCTGACGCTGACCCCCGGCGATGCGGGTTTGCGGGTGCGCAACCTGCGAAAAAGCTACAAGCGCCGCCCCGTGATCCGCGACATGAGCCTTGATCTGATGCGGGGTGAAGTGGTGGCCCTGCTCGGCCCGAACGGGTCCGGCAAGACCACGTGCTTTTATGCCATTGCGGGCCTTGTGACCCCCGAAGGCGGCAGCGTGACCATCGACGGGCGCGATGTGACACAATTGCCGATGTATCGCCGTGCGCGTCTTGGCATCGGCTATCTGCCGCAGGAAGTGTCGATTTTTCGGGGTCTGTCGGTCGAGGACAACATCCTTGCCGTATTGGAAATCACACTGCCTGACCGCCACAAACGGCGCGAACGGCTGGAGGAACTGCTATCCGACTTCTCGATCACCCATATCCGCCGCGCACCCGCGCTTGCCCTTTCGGGCGGCGAGCGGCGGCGCGTGGAAATTGCCCGCTGCCTTGCGGCTGACCCGAAATACCTGTTGCTGGATGAACCCTTTGCAGGGGTGGACCCGATTGCGGTCGGCGAAATCCGGCATCTGGTGCATGACCTCAAGGGGCGGGGCATCGGCGTGCTGATCACCGACCACAACGTGCGCGAAACGCTGGAAATCGTGGACCGCGCCTATATCCTGCATGACGGCACTGTTCTGATGAGCGGCACCACCGATGAGGTGGTACGCGACGAAAACGTTCGCCGGGTCTATCTGGGTCGGGATTTCCGCATCAGTTGATCTGCGCCGGCGGCTTCATGACAGCCTCGTGACGAAGCTGTTGACAACGCGCCCCGACCTGCCGCCAAATGACGTCAATGAGTGCGCAACCCGCCTTGACCCGATCCCTCCAAGCGGCAGCCCAACGGCCCCGTGAGATGTCGGGCATACGCAATGGCGGGCTTCAGAACATAAAGCGACGGCGGTCAATCCTGCGTCCCGCAGGTTGATCAGGACTGCCTGTCCGAAGGAGGGGTCATGCGTTACCAGATCAGCGGAAAACAGATCGACATCGGCGAGGCGCTGCAGACCCATGTGAAGGCTGAACTGGGCGAGGTGGTCGAAAAATACGCCCAGCGCCCGACAGATTGCGTGGTCGTTTTTTCGCGGGTGGCCTATGAGTTTCATTGTGAAAGCGTGATCCACCTGTCCACCGGCCTGACTGCACAGGCCAAGGGACACGCGACCGAAATCTATGCCGCATTTGAATCCTGCCGCGAAAAAATGGACAAACAACTGCGCCGCTACAAGCGTCGGCTGCGCAGCCATCACCGTGACCGTACGGCACCGGTTGAATTCGACGGCGGCTCCTCTTATATCCTCGCCTCATCCGAGGAACCCGAGGATGTGGAGCCCGATACGCTTCAGCCCGTCGTGATCGCCGAAATGGAGACGAAGATTCCTTCGATCACCGTCGGCGAAGCCGTGATGCAGCTGGAACTGGCAGGGCATCGCATGCTGGTGTTTCGCAACGAAGGTCATGGTGGGGTCAATGTCGTCTATCGCAGAGATGACGGGAACATCGGCTGGATCGACCCGCGCAACAGCAAATAGCGCCGCCCGGCGCAGGAATTGATCGACCTATGGAACTGTCCAAGCTGTTGAAACCGGGGGCCGTCAGGGTCGTCGGCCACCTGACCAGCAAGAAGCGTTTGTTTCAGGAACTTGCCGAGGTTGCCGCGCAGGCCTATGCGCTGAACGCATCTGTCGCGGTGGATGGACTGCAAGAGCGTGAAAGCCTTGGCCCGACCGGCGTGGGCCACGGCATTGCCCTGCCGCATGCCCGGCTGGAAGACCTGAAGGATATCGTCGGGATTTTCCTTCGGCTGGAAAAACCGCTCGACTTTGATTCGGTTGACCGCCAGCCGGTCGATCTGGTGTTCGCGCTGTTCGCACCCAAGGATTCGGGCGTAGATCACCTCAAGGCGCTGGCACTCGTCAGCCGGACGATGCGCGATCCCGCGATCTGCGCCAAATTGCGCGCCAACACTGATGCGTCCAAGCTCCATGCCATTCTGACCGAAGGCCGCGCCAGTCAGGCCGCTTAGACCGGACGCCACCTGTCAAAGCCGAAGGCCACATAGTCGCGCTGATAGGCCTCGCGCACCGCCACCTCGACATCATCATCGCAAACATCGGCAAGCGCATGTGGTGCAGTGACACCCGCTGCGACAAAAGTGGGCGGCACCATGCCGACCTCTTGCGCAAGCCAATTCAGGCCACTTGTCAGCCGGTCCTCACGCAAGACTAGATCGGGGGTCTGCACCTGCGCGAACCCCTGAAGAATTGCGCTTTGGCTGGCCCAGTGCGGATCGACGCGCAGCGCGGTCTGACCGGCCAGGCTTTGCTTCACAAAGCGCAGAAAACCCAGAAATGCCTTGCGGTGGTCGGCAAGCGGTTGGACCGCCGCCGTATCCGGTGTGGCCAGGTCGATCTTGTGCTGTCGCATCAGAACGGCCCTGATCTCGGCCATCCGCCCGCCCAGGATCTGGTTGCAGAACACCCGATGCGCCCGTGCCACTGGATGACTGATCACAGTAAAGCTGCGATGACAGGGATTAGACCGCTTCCACTGGCGCAGTTCCTTTTGCGAAAAGTCGCGCATCAGGCCATTGTCGCCAAAGCTGCCCAGCCACCTTGCCACATCGTCCTCCACCCCCCCGCGCATCGGCAGGAACAGCAGCGGCGCATCGGCCGATGCCAGCATCGCGGGAATGGCCGGCCCCCGGCGCGGCTCGAAGTTCGGTGTCCGCGCCAGATTGAACCGATCGATCCGTGCCAGCGCCGCCGCCATTTCCAGCGGGTTCTGCACCTTCTCGGCCAGCTCTGCCGGGTTCTGCTTTTTCAGCGGGGCCTGCGGGGCATCGCTCACCGGGTCCGCCCCCAGAAACGTGGCAAGCCCGTTCAGCACCGCCAGATCGGGAATATCTTCATAGTCCAGATAGAACGCCGTCTGCCCGCTGGTCTGCAACCCATGCAGAAGCTGCAACTGGAACGCCTGAAGGGCTGACAGATGCGCCTCGAACTCCGGGCCGTCAAACCGCGCCTTCGCCACTTTCGCGTTCTTTGCGTTGGTCAGCTTCCACTGACCTGTCGCCTGCGCGATCTTCCACGAGACATAGCTTTCGACGGGGTTGCGCGTCAGTATGATCTTGGCACAGCGCGGGTCGGCCATCACCGCATCGAATACGCGCGGGTCATGGTCGTGGAAGTATCGAAAGCCGGTCATCCCCGCAGCGGTTGACTTCATCCGCGCCAGCAACGCCAGCGGGTCATCATCCCGCGCGGCAAGACTGACCCCCAGCCACGCCGTCTGGTCCATCTTGCCAATGAAATGCGGGTTGAACACTTCACCGTGGCAGACAACGCCAGGCAGCGCGTTCAACAGCGCCTCAAGCAGGTTCGACCCCGTCCGCATGTCTGCGAACATCACGAAGCTGTCTAACGGCTTCACGTCATTTCACCAGATACGGTTTGCCGCGACGGCCAATAGCAGGCTGTGCATCGGTGCCGGTCGGAAAATCACCCATAAGCACGGGCTGCATGCCCTGATTGCGCAGGTTTTGCAGAAACTGCCCAAATCCTGTCAGGTCCGCCAGCCGGGGGGCCTCGGTCAGACGGCGCAGCGCGCGCGGGCTGATCTCGTCAACGATGGTTTGCAACGGTTCCATCGGATTCTCGACAAATTCGGCCAGCGTCCAGATCCGCACCCGCGCCTTGGTGTTGGGGGATCGCAACTGATCAAGATACGCGGCTTCGATCTTTTGCAATCGTGCCGCTTCCTGTCGGATTTCGCCGAAATTCAGGTTCGAGCGGAACAGCGGCACCGCCCAAGCCCCCGAAACCACCGAAATCTGTGCATTGCCGTCCGCCCCAAGGAACCGCGCGATATCCTGCTTGTCGCCAGGTCCGTATTGAAAGCACTGCCGTTCGCCGCGCGTGTTCCAGATCAGGCTGGTCAGGAACGACTTGGGATTATAGTCGCGCAACGCGGCACTGTCGCTGAGTGCGCCGTTAAAGATCGTCTCGCCCCCGGCAAATTCGACCCGCTTGGGCGCGAACAGATGCCCATGCACCCGCGTGCCTGCAACCTTGCCCAACCATGTCTCGAAATTCTCGAACACGTCGGCAAAGCCCTGAAACACCGAATACGGCCCGCAGGTCTTGCCACTCTCCCAGTTCTCGTTGGGGAAGCGGCTTTGCATGTAAAGGCCGGTACGCCCCTTGGTGCGCCGCTCCACCGCTTTGGAAAACAGCCTGTCGATCTTGCCGGGGTTCGGCTCGGCCATCGTCGGCGCGCCGGGTTTCTGGGTCAGGAAAGCGTCGTACAACTTGTCGGCATGGGGCCAGATCTTACGCGCGACGAAACAATCCGACCGCCGCAGAAGCTGCAGGTGGTCATCGTAAAACATATGCGGCTTGCCCTGAAAATCGAACTTTGACAGCGTCAGCGGCCGGCTTTCGATATCACCCGAGTAGCGGCGTACCAGAGTCTGGAAGTAGCTTTCATCCGGAATCCAGACCTTGCGGAAATAGGAATCATGCTGTTTTCGATCTGGGTCGTCCAGAATGGCCGACAGCGTTTGCCGCGTCAGGCACCACCATTGGCTGCCCAGATGTGGAACCAAGCCGGGCGGAATCCGACGGCGAAAACCGACCCTGCGCTGGATGTTCACATAGGCATCGAACAGACGGCGGCGGCGGCGCCACGAAAACGGAAAGCGGAGCGTAAAGCGTTCAATATCCAGCCCGCCAACCGTCCAGCCTACGTCACCCGTGGTAACCGACTGGATAAAATCCGTGCGTGGCCGGGCCTCGAGATATTGCACAAGCTCTTCGACGGGGCGCAGCGGCATGCAAGAGCCCGAAGCCAGATAGACATGCTGCACCGCCGGAAAGTCGCGCAGCATCAACTCGGCTGCGGTCTGTGTTGCCGCCACAAGGCCCCACGTCCCCCAGTCGCAGTCATGGCGCGCACAAAAACGGATATCCGGCACGTCGGCCAACGTCTTGGCAAGTTCAGCGGCGGGGCGCTTGCCGATGCGACGGTCGACATGGATCACGACAGGGCAGCCTCGTTCGGCCCAGTGCCGGGCCACTTGGGCCGCACGATCCAGCGCGGTGTGACACAACATGATGAAGCCGACTGTCATCGCACCCCTCTCATGCCCAGTTTCCTTTTGACATCAGGCCCAGAATCTCAAGCTGTCGCCAGTTGATGTATTTCTCGGACCACTTGCACCACAGGTCCGGCTGCTCGTTGAGCGCAGCCTTGTAGGCGCGGTATTCATGACTGTTGGCATAGTGTTGCCGCCGCGTCATCTCTTCCTCGGCCTTGGGTGCAAAAGTATCAAGGAACTTGGCATGCAACAGGCATCCCGACGCCTTTTCACCTCCCCAGGTGTCGTAGACCTGGTTCAGTCCGCGCGGCAGCAACATATGGGTCGAACGTGCATAGGCATAGCTCCGGTCCCATTTCACCAGCGGGATCTTGTTCAACGCCGGAGCATGGTCGGGTGCTTCGGCAAAGAACCTGCGCGCCCGCGGTCCGCCCTGAATCCACAGATTTCCATAAAGGCCATTGTGCGAAATGACGTAGTTTCCGGCGTCAAACCAACTCGCGATTTCGAACGGATCCTGCCCGTCACGGTAAGACTCTGCGCCGACCGGCCCCTTGGGATACATGTCAAGCAGGATCGCCGGGAATGACCGAAGTGCCGACGCATCAAGCCAGTCGGTCAACGCCCGCAAGGGGCGTGTGTCGCAAAACGGATAGACAAAGAACTCGTCCACATCAACAGTCAACGCCCAATGCCCGTGGCAATGGCGACGCTGCAGCCAGGTCAGCCAGTCCACACCGAAATGTGCCGCCTTGTAGCTGGCGTGCGTCTGCCAAAGCGATACGTCGGGTTGCGCCGCCAGATATTCGCGCGACCCGTCATCCGATCCGTTGTCAACGATCAGGAAGTGGTCAACTCCGAGGTCGCGGTAATAGCGCAGGAAAAACGGCAGCCTTACACGCTCATTCCGTTCGGTTGCCAGCAGCACGATATCCGACGGGCGCAGCATTCCTGTGCGGTCTGACACTGCCGCAAGGTCGCGCCCCCGGCGCGCGGCGCGCCAGTGGCATCTACGGCGACGCAGCCGCATCCGGTATGAGTTGATCAAGCCCAAGCGGCACAGTCCCGTTGCGCCGAAAAACACGGCGTCACCCGGCGCACAGGTCCGTCGAGTTTACAACCGCTTGATGGCCGCGCCTTTATCACCACCGCCAACCTTCCGAACCGGCAACCCACCGTAGCCAAGAATTTCTACGGTTGACGTTAATGTCATGGCCAATTGAAGTAAACATGGCGGGCACCTGCACGTCTGCACCGTGTTCGCGCCGCACTCACACCCAGCCCCCGCGCGACATCAGACCCATTGCTTCCAGTTGCCGCCAGCCGGTGTAACGGCTGGACGCAGCGCACCAGAGATCGGGGTCGCCCCCAACACGGTCGTAATATCCGTCGTAAAGCGTACTGTTCGAGAAATGCTCGCGTCTCGCCTTCTCCTCATGCGATTTTTCGACGGCCTCCGGCAGGAACTTGCTGTGCAGCAAGATACCCGACGCACTCTCGCCGCCCTGTGTATCATAGACCCGGTTCAGGTGCCGGGGCAGAAGGGCGTGGGTCGAGGTGACATAGGCATACCGACGGTCCCATTTCACCAGCGGCGTCTTGTTAAGCGTTGGCGCGCGGCGTGGATCGGCATCAAAAAAGCACCGCGCCCGCACCCCGCCCTGTATCCACAGATTACCAAGAGGCAGTTGTTGCCGAATGCCGTAGTTGCCCCGGTCAAACCAGCAGAGCGTCTTGAACGGATCAGCGCCCAGAGCATAGGTTTGCGCGCTCAGCGGCCCCTGCGGATACATATCCAGCATCATGGCCGCAAAACTGCACGCACCGTTCGTCTCCAGCCAGCCGGTCAGCGCACGCAGATCGCGACTGTCCCAGTAGGGATAGATGAACGCCTCATCCGCATCGAGCGTCAGGCACCAATGACCGTGCGCGTATCGCAATTGCAGCCAGGTCAGCCAGTCCACCCCGAAACGCGCGCTCTTGTAGCTGTGCGGCGTGGTCCAGACCGACACGTCGGGCTGATCACGCAGATAGTCGGCGGTGCCGTCATCGCTCGCATTGTCGACGATCAGGAAGTGACCGACGCCCAGACGCCGATGATGGTCCAGGAAATAAGGCAGCCGGACCGTCTCGTTTCGGACGGTTGCAGCAGCAAGAATGTCATCCCGCCGGATCAGACCCGTCCGGTTCGCAACGGCTTGAAGTTGGCGTCGGCTGCGCACCGCGCGCCACAGTAATCGCCTGCGTTTCCAGCGCAGGCGATATGCACTCCAAAGATCAGCAGCCGAAATTGTCGTCACCCGTCACCCCCGCCCGAACGGAAAAGGCGCGGGGGGGCGACCCACCGCTTACTGTGCGGCTTTCTGCTGCGCGATCATCTGATGCAGGTATTCCGAGAACTCCGAATGCAGTTCCTCACGCGCAAGGCCGAAGGCCACGGTCGCCTGCAGGAACCCCGCTTTCGACCCGCAATCGTATCGCTGTCCACGAAAGCGATAGCCGTAGACCTTGTTGCCCGCCGTGATTTCCTCGGCAATCGCATCGGTCAGTTGAATCTCGCCACCAGCGCCCTGTTTCATCCGGTTCAGGTTGTTCAGCACACCGGGCGACAGAATGTACCGCCCGATCACCGCAAGGTTCGACGGGGCATCTTCGGCCTTGGGCTTTTCAACCATGCCCTTCACTGACACCAGAGATCCCATGTCATCAGCAATGTCCAGCACGCCATAGGACGAGGCTTTGACCGGCGGCACTTCCATTGCGGCGACCATATTGCCGCCAATATCGGCATAGGCTTCGACCATTTGTTGAAGACAGGGCTTTTCCGCCGCGATCACATCATCGGGCAGCATGACCGCAAACGGCTCGTCGCCGATCAGGCGGCGCGCACACCAGACCGCATGGCCAAGACCCAATGGCTTGTGCTGACGCACATAAGCGATGGCACCGCTTTCCATGTTCGTCTGCTTCAGAACCTCAAGCAGATGCTCCTTGCCCGACTGGCGCAGCGCGCTTTCAAGTTCGGGCGCAAAGTCGAAATAGTCCTCAAGCGCACCTTTGCCGCGCGAGGTCACGAAAATGAATTCCGTGATGCCGGCGGCTCTTGCCTCGTCGATCGCATATTGGATCAGCGGACGGTCGACAAGCGTCATGATTTCCTTCGGGATCGACTTGGTCGCCGGAAGGAAGCGAGTGCCAAGCCCCGCCACGGGGAACACGGCCTTGGTAACCTTGTGCTTTTTCATGAGATGCTCTTTCCGTCATCATTGGCTGTGCTCTGACGCGGTCGTATTACGCGCGCCTGTTCCGACCTCCCATACAAATCTGACAGGATTTCGGCAGAAACTCAAACAAGTGAACTAATTTGCGCCGAATATGTTCCATCGGCGAAACAACTCTCATTGTTTGCGTGCGGGATGTGGCCCGCCTGCAGGATCGGGCGCGGGCCGAAATTCGGGCATTTCCCGGACAAGCGCCCGTCCGCCGCTGAAAAACCGGCGCGGCGAATCGGCTCCTGCCATTCAGAGGTTGCTTGTCATGGCCCGTCCAAAGCCATCTCGGCCAGCATCGCCTCGATCCGCGGCACGTCTTCGGGATTGTTCAACTCCCAGAACAATCGCCCCTGCGCCTGCACTTCAACGCACAGCACCGGCCGGCCGTTTTCCAAAAAGCGCAGCTGTTCTAGCCCCTCCAGCGTTTCCAGCGGTCCGGGCTGCCAGGCCGGATAGGCGGCAAGCGCGTCGGGACGGAAGGCATAGACGCCGACATGGTGGAACACCGGCGTCGGTTCCGCGTCGGCATAGACGTGCGATGTGAAGGGAATCACCTCTTTCGAGAAATACAAAGCACGGCCCTGCGCGCCAAAGACCGCCGTTGTGCCGCCAACCCGCCCCGCCCGCCGGTCTGCCAGAAACCCGTTCAGCGCCCGGCCATCGGCACGCAGAACGGGTGTCGCCACCTCGGCCTCGGGGGTGCTTCGCAGACCCGCGATCAGGTCTTCGACAAACCATGGCGGCGTCAGCGGCGCGTCGCCCTGCAGATTCACCACGATGTCATAGTCCGGCATCAACGCCTGCACCTCGGCGCAGCGTTCGGTCCCGTTCCGACAAGCATCCGATGTCATCACCACTTCGGCACCAAAGGCCGTCGCCGCATCGCGGATCCGGGCGTCATCTGTCGCCACCACGACGCGGTCCACCCCGCGCACCGCCATTGCTGCTTCCCAGCTTCGCCGGATCAGCGTTTTTTTAACGCCATCGGGTCCGCGCAGGACCACAAGCGGTTTGCCCGGATAACGGGATGAGGCGTAGCGCGCAGGTATGGCGATCAGGACCGGCACTGCATCAGGCTTTCAGAACTACGCCGGGCGCATGGGCGATGAAGAACGGATTGTCCCAGCCCGGTTTGCCATAGCGCAGCGGGGTATGATCATCAAACCGCACCACATGGCCACCGGCCCCGCGCAGCACGGCATCGCCCGCAGCCGTGTCCCATTCCATCGTCCGTCCAAGGCGCGGGTAAAGATCGGCCTCGCCGGTCGCCACCAGACAGAATTTCAGCGACGATCCGGCACTTGTCATGTCGCGCACCGCATACCTTGCGATGTAGTCATCCGTTGCCTGATCGCGGTGCGATTTCGACGCCACCACCATGAGCGCGGCATTGTCAGGGTGTGACACGCCGATCTCGCGCAGCGCGCCGGGGCTGTCCTTTTCAAGCGCTCCGGTTTCCTCCACCGCCTGCCCGTCGGCGCGTGTGTAGAACAGCCGGCCCTGCGCGGGCGCATAGACCACGCCGCGCAACGGCACTCCATTCTCTACATAGGCGATGTTCACCGTGAAATCGCCGCGCCGCTGCACGAATTCCTTGGTGCCATCCAGCGGATCGACGATCAGGAACGTCTGCGCCCGCAAGCCGTGCGACGCCGCCTGTTCTTCGGTGATCAGCACCAGATCGGGAAATGCCGCTCGCAACCCTGCCGAGATCAGTGCATCCGCCGCCTCGTCGGCTTCGGTCACCGGGCTTGCATCCGACTTGGCCTTCACTTCGAACGATGGGGAGTTATAGACCTCCATAATCCGGTCGCCGGCCTCAAGGGCAAGGCGGCGCATGACCGTGGCAAGGCGTTCGTGGTCCATCAGCGCGCGCTCCTGCAGCGGGCCAAGACCCCGGCTGTTGAAATGTCGTAGGCTATGCTTATGATGCGGCGTCAAGGAAACGACAAGATTTCCCGGCATAGGATCGGACGCAGAACGCGCTGACGGCGCTGGCGACCTTAAGGATGCAGGCAACCATGTTCCGCCCGAACCTGCAAAAGACTCAGACCCGCTCGGCATTCACGCTGTTTGAGGTGATCTTTCATGCCAGCGTTCGCAGTATCCGCCAATCCCACCGCAATGCCGCCTTTGGGCTGGTGATGAACATGCTGCAGGCCGTGATGTTCGTCGCGGTGTTTCTGATCACGTTCCAGATCCTCGGGCTGCGAAGCACCGCAGTGCGGGGCGATTTCATGCTCTACATCATGTCGGGTATCTTCATGTACATGACCCATACAAAGGCGATGGGGGCGGTGGCGGGGGCAGAGGCCTCGACCTCGCAGATGATGAAACACGCACCGATGAATACCATCGTCTCGATCTGCTCGGCGGCGCTGTCAACACTGTATACGCAAGTGCTGTCGGCGTCGGTCATGCTGTTTTTTTATCATGTGATCTGGACGCCGGTGACCATTGATCAGCCCATCGGTACGATTGCGATGTTGATCCTGTCATGGATCAGCGGCTGCGCTATCGGGTTGATCTTTCTGGCGCTACGGCCCTGGAATCCCAACTTGATCGGCCTGCTGACCACGATCTATCAGCGGATGAACATCATCGCGTCGGGCAAGATGTTCCTCGCCAATTCGATGCCGACCTATATTCTGGCGTGGTTCACCTGGAACCCGCTGTTTCACACCATCGACCAGACGCGCGGCTTTGTTTTCCTGAACTACAATCCGCATTACAGCTCGGTCATGTATCCGGTGAAAGTCACGTTGGTCTGTATCCTGATCGGGCTGATGGGCGAATTCTACACCCGCCGCCATGCCTCGATGAGCTGGGGTGCCAAGGACTGATCAATCCGCCACGACACGCAGCGTCAGATTGATCCGCCCGCCCTTTTGCAGCAGCATGGAACTGCCGTGTTTCACCCGGTCAACCCCGTGCCACGCCAAACGTGCATCGCCCCCCATGACCACAACATCGCCAGACTGCAACCAGACGCTTTTCGTCGGATCGCCACGCGCCACGCCCCCCATCCGGAACAGCGCGGCATCGCCCAGCGACACTGACAGCACGGGAAAGCTGAAATCCCCCTCGTCGCGGTCCTGATGCAGCCCCATCCGCGCGCCCTCGCCGTAGAAATTGATCAGGCAGCAATCCGGCACCCGCGTCAGCCCCGTCACCCGATGCCATAGCGCCAGCACCCGGTCCGGGATTGGCGGCCATGCCATACCGGCCGGATGTGTCGGTGAATACCGGTAGCCCGCCCGATCCGTCACCCAGCCCAGACGCCCTGCGGCGGTCATCCGCACGCTCATAGGTCGCCCGCCGGGCGTCACTGGCGACACGAATGGCGCGGCGGCTACCACGCGGCGCAAATCCTCGACCAGGACCGCCTGATCCGCCGCCCCGATCAGCCCGGCATGAACCTCGAACCCGCCCGGGCGCAACGTCGGCTGGGGTGGATGCATCGAAAGTTCGGAATTCATCGCGTTCTCCGTGATTTTCACGCCACCGTGACGCTTGCAGGCCCGGTGACCCCCTCTTATATACGCCAAAGCCGGATCGGGGCGGCAGCCCTGCAAGGACATCATGGGATCGGGGATCAGAAGCCGCAACGGGTCTGACCCCCACAACATCGCCGCAAGAAGAGGTAGCATTATATGGCCAAAGTCATCGGGATCGACCTCGGGACCACGAACTCCTGCGTTGCGATCATGGACGGCGCTCAGCCCCGCGTGATCGAGAATTCGGAAGGTGCCCGCACCACCCCATCTATCGTCGGTTTCACTGAGACCGAACGCCTTGTGGGCCAGCCGGCCAAGCGTCAGGCGGTCACGAACCCTTCCAACACGGTTTTCGCCGTCAAGCGCCTGATCGGGCGCCGGATGGACGACGCGCACATCGCGAAAGACAAGAAGAACTTGCCCTACACCCTGGTGAACGGCGGCAACGGTGACGCATGGGTCGAAGTGCGCGGCGAGAAATACTCACCCTCGCAGATCTCGGCCTTCATCCTGCAAAAGATGAAGGAAACCGCCGAGTCCTATCTTGGCGAGACAGTGACCCAGGCGGTCATCACCGTTCCCGCCTATTTCAACGACGCCCAGCGTCAGGCAACCAAGGACGCGGGCAAGATCGCCGGTCTTGAGGTGCTGCGGATCATCAACGAACCGACGGCAGCGGCACTGGCCTACGGCCTCGACAAGAAAGAGGCGCGCACGATTGCGGTCTATGACCTTGGCGGCGGAACGTTCGACATCACGATTCTGGAAATCGACGACGGCCTGTTCGAAGTGAAATCGACCAACGGGGATACCTTCCTTGGCGGCGAAGACTTTGACATGCGGATCGTCAATTACCTTGCCGACGAGTTCAAAAAGGAACACGGCGTTGACCTGACGCTGGACAAGATGGCGCTTCAGCGCCTGAAGGAAGCGGCGGAAAAAGCCAAGATCGAACTGTCTTCGGCCAGCCAGACCGAAATCAACCAACCGTTCATCAGCATGAACAAGTCCACCGGACAGCCGCTGCACCTTGTCGTCAAGATGACACGGGCAAAGCTGGAAAGCCTTGTCAGCGATCTTATCAAGGCGTCGATCAAGCCCTGTCAGGCCGCGCTGAAAGACGCGGGCCTTAGCATTGGCGACATCGACGAGGTTGTTCTGGTCGGCGGTATGACCCGCATGCCGAAAGTTGTCGAAGAGGTCACGAAATTCTTCGGGAAAGAGCCCCACAAGGGCGTTAACCCCGATGAGGTTGTGGCGCTGGGTGCCGCAATTCAGGCCGGCGTTCTTCAAGGCGACGTCAAGGACGTGGTCCTGCTGGATGTGACGCCACTTTCGCTGGGCATCGAAACGTTGGGCGGCGTGTTCACCCGTCTGATCGACCGCAACACTACGATCCCGACGAAAAAATCGCAGATCTTCTCGACCGCCGAAGACAACCAGAACGCGGTGACGATCCGCTGTTTCCAGGGCGAGCGTGAAATGGCGGCCGACAACAAGATCCTGGGTCAGTTCAATCTGGAACAGATCCCGCCCGCCCCGCGCGGCATGCCCCAGATCGAGGTGACATTCGACATCGACGCCAACGGCATCGTTTCGGTCAACGCCAAAGACAAGGGTACGGGACGCACGCAGGCGATCACGATTCAGGCCTCCGGTGGTCTTTCCGATGACGAAATCGAAAAGATGGTCAAGGACGCCGAAGCCAATGCCGACGCCGACAAGGCCCGCCGCGAACTGGTCGAAGCGCGCAATCAGGCAGAAAGCCTGCTGCATTCCACCAGAAAGTCGATCGAAGAACATGGCGACAAGGTCGACCCGTCAACCGTGGAAGCCATCGAACTTGCCATGGGCGCGCTGGAAGAAACCCTCAAGTCCGACGATGCCGGCAAAATCAAGGGCGGCATCCAGAACGTGACCGAGGCCGCGATGCGGCTGGGCGAGGCGATCTACAAGGCAAGTCAGGCGGAATCCGAAGCTGCCGACCCCGATGGACCGCGCGACGTGGACGACGACATCGTTGATGCCGACTTCGAAGACCTTGGCAACAGCAAGCGGAAGTAACACCGCACGGAACGCAGCAAGGGCGGCCTGACATCAGGCCGCCCTTGCTGCGTTACCCATCAAGGGGTTTGCCATGGCAAAACGCGATTTTTACGAGGTTCTGGGTGTTGCGCGCACCGCTTCGGCGGACGAGCTGAAGAAAGCCTACCGCGCCAAGGCGAAAGAATTGCACCCCGACCGCAATACCGAAGATCCGACCGCCGAGGCCAAGTTCAAGGACGTCAATGAGGCCTACGACACCCTGAAGGACGCCGACAAGAAAGCCGCCTATGACCGCTACGGCCATGCCGCGTTTGAAGGCGGACGCGGTGGTGGTGGCGGCCAGGGCGATTTCGCCTCGGCTTTCTCGGACGTGTTCGAAGACCTGTTCGGCGATTTCATGGGCGGGCGCGGCGGGGCGGCGGGCGGCCGCAGTCGCGCGCAGCGCGGCTCTGACCTGCGCTACAACCTGCGCGTCTCGCTGGAAGAGGCGTTTCTTGGCATTCAGAAGACCATAAATGTGCCTGCCTCTGTTTCCTGCGAGGTGTGTCGCGGCACGGGGGCCGAAGGCGGCGCGGAACCCGTCACCTGCCCGACCTGCTCGGGCATGGGCAAGGTCCGCGCGCAACAGGGTTTCTTCACGGTCGAGCGGACCTGCCCGACCTGCAACGGTATGGGCCAGATCATCAAGAACCCCTGCCGCAGTTGCGGTGGCGCGGGGCGGATCGAGAAAGAACGCGCGCTGTCGGTAAATATCCCTGCAGGCGTTGAAACCGGCACCCGCATCCGGCTTGCCGGCGAAGGCGAGGCCGGGCTGCGCGGCGGCCCGACGGGCGATCTCTATATCTTCCTCGAGGTCAAGGATCACCCGATCTTCTTGCGCGACGGCGTGAACCTGTTTTGCCGCGTGCCGGTCAGCATCGCCACAGCCGCCTTGGGCGGCGAAGTGGAAGTGCCGACCATCGATGGCGGAAAAAGCCGGGTGAAAGTTCCCGCTGGCAGCCAGACCGGCAAACAGATGCGCCTGCGCGCCAAGGGCATGCCCGCGTTGCGGGGTGGCGGCCAAGGCGACATGCTGATCGAAATGGCGGTGGAAACGCCGGTCAACCTGACCAGCCGCCAGAAAGAAATCCTGCGCGAGTTCGAGAAGCTGTCGGAAGACAACAACCCGGAAGGATCGTCATTCTTTTCCAAGGTGAAAACCTTTTGGGACGGGATGAAGGGCTGATACTGCGCCGCAGAACGCGCCAGCAGAGCAGTGCCATCGTTACTCGCATGGCCACATGACCAAACCGGCGTCGGTGTCTGTTGAGAGGCCGGGGGGCTGTCTGCCCCCCGGACCCCCCGAGGGTATTTGGGCCAAAAAGAAGCCGTTAAGAATTTGTTCAGCAAGATGGGGCAAGTTTGTCAGATGTGCCCCACCCTCGCCTTTCAGGAAGCTCCAGTTACTCTTTTCGCCGTCGGCGACGAGGATGAGGCCGACGCATGCCCGCTTCCCGAACGCTTTCCCTCCTACATCAAGGATCATCGCAAACGCCTACGGACTCGCTTCATGGACGGTGGCGCTGCGGCGATGCCGGACTATGAATTGCTGGAACTGGTTCTGTTTCGGGCCATCCCCCGGCAGGATGTGAAACCGCTGGCCCGACTGTTGCTTGATACGTTCGGCGATCTGAACCGGGTTGTCACAGCTTCGGCGGCCCGGCTTGCTGCGGTCACGGGTGTCGGAGAGGCCATCGTGCAAGATCTGAAGCTGCTGGAAGCCGTGGCCCAACGCATGGCGCGGGCAAAGGTGATGCATCAGCCAGTGCTGTCATCCTGGGATGCGCTTCTGGATTATTGCCATACCGCAATGGCGCATCGAGAGACCGAACAGTTCCGCATCCTGTTCCTTGACCGCAAGAACGTATTGATCGCAGATGAAGAGCAGGCACGCGGCACGGTTGACCATGTTCCAGTCTACCCGCGCGAGGTTGTAAAGCGCGCTCTCGAATTGAACGCAAGTGCGGTGATCCTTGTCCACAACCACCCATCTGGCGACCCGACGCCATCCGAGGCAGATATCTCGATGACCGCGCAAATACAGGATGCCACCACCGTGCTGGGCATCACGCTGCACGATCACCTGATCGTTGGCCGATCGCGAGAGGTCAGCTTTCGGGCCTTGGGCTATCTGTAAGCCATCGCAGCCCCGAGAGGGACGGGCAACGGAGCCGCGGGCGGTGGATTGTCGGTGTAGCCGTATAGTCGTGGCTGCTACCGGGGCGCGCGCAGCCACAACTCTACCCGTCTGTTCAGTTGCCGCCCGATCGGGCTTTCATCGCAGGCGATGGGCAGCACCTCGCCAAAGGCCTCGACCGCAAGCGAAACCCGCAGGTCGCCCAGATCGGGAACAGCGGCGGCGACTGCTTCCAGCAGGACGTCAGCGCGTTGGCGCGACAGATCGACATTGGCCGCAGCACTGCCGGACCCGTCCGAGAACCCGACAAAAACCAGCTCTTCACCGGTGAAACTGCCCACCTCGATCAACCGCACCAGATCGGCGAGGTTGTCGCGCGAGGCGGCATCAAGCGTGCGCGCGCCGCCTTCGAACCGGAAGGTCAGTGACAGCCGTTCTGCCCCGGCCATGGCACCTGTCAGCCGTTGCAGATCGGCCAAGGTTACCTCTGGCCCCGCTGCACCGATCGCATTGGACAGCCGCACGCTGTCGGTTGTCAGATCGGCCCGTTCGACTCCTCGGTCGATCAGACCACCGGCAGCGATGGCGGCCGCAGCACCGGGGCTTGCGAGAAACTCTAGAAACTCGCGGGCAACGAGGGGCAGGCGACGCTTTGGTGTCATCAGAAAAAACGGTTGAGTCAGGGGATAGTCTTCGGCCTTGACCGCCAACCGGGTCGGCTGCAAAGCAAGTCCGCAACTGTCGGTCAGCGTCAGTACCCGCGACCGCTTTGCCGCCGACGTCGGTATCACTGCCAACGCCCAGGGATCGCGCGCCACCGCCGCATCCAGATCAGTCAGCGTGGCATGCTCTGCACCCGCCACAACCGTCTGCCCCAGCCGCGCCTCAAGTGCTGTGCGAAATCCTGCATCCGGCATCAACGCGCGCACCACCAGCGGCATGTCTGGACCACCCAGCGCGGACCAGTTGTCAACCTCGCCCGAGAGCGCCCGTGCCAGATCGGCCGTTGCCAGCGACTTCAGGGGATTGTCGGGCGCCACAACTGCCACAAGTGCCTCCATCCCCAGTGTGTGCGTGCCCAGATCCGGCTCTGGTACAGCGGCAAGCGCCAGATCGGCAGCCCCAAGACGCAGCGCCTGAGCCGCAGCGTCGGGCGTGACAGGGGCAAAGGAAAAGCGGGCAAGCACCCGTTCTGCCCCCGCCTCGGTCAGCATGAAAACCGTGCCTTCTCGGCGCATCTCATAGCCGCGCCCGGCCGCAAAACCAGCGATCAGGGGCGGCAACAGGCGCTCGCCGGCATCAGCCTCGCCCACGATGCGAACTTCGGCCACGAAACTTGTCAGATCGGGACAAGCCGGGCCGTCACATATCACACCCTGTCCATCCACGGTCAGCAGACCGTAGGCGGTCAACAGCCGGTAAAGCTCGCCATCATAGCCCTGAAATTCGCCCGAAATCGAGAGCGTGCCATCGCGAGAGGTCAGCGTCACGTCTTGCGCCGCCCCCGTGTGGGGCAAAATGACAAGCGCGGCGAACATCGCCGCGCAGCGCCTCGATCGACTTTTCAAACCCCACCCCTGCCTCAGTTCGCAGCGGCGAGTTTCAGGTCCGGAACAAGATTTTTCAACACCAGATAGTCGCCGGTCGCGTCACAGCCCGGCATCGTGACAGAAAGGTCGGCTACGCGCATCACACCGCCCACGACATTCAGTGTCTCGCCCAGAATTTCATGACCACAGCTTGCATCCGTTACCGCCACTTCGACCAGAACCGGAACGTCGGCAGACCCCGCAGGAAAGGTGAATACCTCGGCCAGCATCGGCATATCGACCTGATCATCGCCCAAAACCGTCAGGAACCCGCGCAACGGCAGCAGGCTGTCACCCGGTTGGTGGGGATCTGCAGCCGAGACATGGCCCGGCATCCCGTAGTCAGCCCCGTTTTCAAAGGCATTGACCGCAAATGATGGTGCGCCAAGCCATTGCACCCCGAACCGACGATGATTGTCGGCCTCGGGCAGGACCAGTGCTGCCTGAACAGTTTCACCGCCGGCAAACAGGACAGACACCGACACATCGCTGGTCATGGCAGGCAGGCTGGCCGATAACGCACCCACCGAATTGGTGCGGTAGGTCACGGCGAGCCCGGAGTGGCGCACGACCACGCGTTCATTGGCGCGGCAGGTCGCTGTGAGGCGCAGATCAATCATAGCGCCCGCGGTTGCCGCGAGGGTCAGACGCGGCGCACAGTGGGCTGCGGCGTTGATCTGCGCGATGTCGGGCATCTCAAGGCGCGCCGGTGCGGCAACATCTGGTCGTTGACCCGGCTGCGGCAGGATCGGCAGGTCAGAGTCCGCAAGCGCCGGCTCTACCCACCGGACGTCTGCAACGGACGCAAGCGAGACAACTTCGACCGGCGTCAGATCGGCAGTGGCCAAGGCAGAATTGATATATCGCGGGCTGTTGTACTGGGCCACGTGGCCCGCCCCCAAAGCGATCGCGATCACCGCAAAGACACGGAGCAGCCTAAGCTTGCGTGCAGGGTTCATCCCAACCTCCCGATTCCAATTACTTTGGAAGCTGACGGCGGAATCTGGCCGATCCGTGGCTAAACCGGGGAATGATTCATAGCCTGGCGGCACAATTGCGGCGGGTTCAATCCGCCCCGCCACATATGTGTCAGGAAATGCGCCCGTGGCAGTGCTTGAATTTCTCGCCAGAACCGCAGGGACAGGGATCGTTTCGCGACGGGTTGCCCCAGGTTGCCGGGTCTGCTGCATCAAAACCTGCAAGCAGCGGCGCGATTGCCGGGCGTTCGGCTTCCACATCACCCGCCATTGCAAGCGCCGGGGCAGTAGCGGCCGCGGCCTTCGGTGCCGCCTGAGGCTGCTGCGCAAGGAACTGCGCCATCAGTTGCTCTTGCTCGGCCTGCGAGATCGGTCTCACTTGCGACAATTTCTGTGTCACGTCGAGCCGCAGCGAGTTCAGCATCGATTCGAACAGCGCAAACGACTCGGTCTTGTATTCGTTCAGCGGGTCGCGCTGCGCGTAGCCACGGAAGCCCACGACCGACCGCAGATGCTCCAGCCGCAGCAGATGCTCGCGCCATTTGGCATCAATGGTCTGCAACAACAGTTGCTTTTCGATGTTCTTCATCGTCTCGGGGCCGAAGGCGGCAAGCTTTTCAGCCATCAGCGTATCCGATGCCTCGACAATACGCTCGCGCAGCACTTCGTGATCGACGCCTTCTTCGGCGGCCCAGGCGGCAATCGGCAGATCAAGCCCAACCCACTCGCGCGCGGCAGCAACCAGACCATCGGTATCCCATTGATCGGCATAGGCCTTGGCGGGTACATGATCGTCGATCAGATCGTCGATCACCTGATGGCGCATGTCCTGCACAATCTCCGACAGGTCTTCGGCCTGCATGATTTCAAGCCGCTGACCGAAGATCGCTTTGCGCTGATCGTTCATCACATCGTCGAACTTCAGCAATTGCTTGCGGATGTCGAAGTTGCGGCCTTCGACCTTGGCCTGCGCTTTTTCCAGCGATTTGTTGACCCAGGGGTGAACGATGGCTTCGCCTTCCTTCATCCCCAGCGTCGAAAGGATCTTGTCCAGACGCTCTGACCCGAAAATCCGCATCAGGTCATCTTCCAGCGAAAGGAAGAACGAGGATCGGCCGGGGTCGCCCTGACGGCCCGAGCGGCCGCGCAGCTGATTGTCGATCCGGCGCGATTCGTGGCGTTCGGTGGCCAGCACGAACAAACCGCCCGCCGCTTTGACCTTTTCCTTTTCGTCGGCATGCTCTGCCTCGATCCGGCTGCGAACCTCATCGGGGTGCAGATGCGGGTCGGCGGCCAGTGCTTCAAGCACTTTCATCTCAACGTTGCCGCCAAGCTGAATGTCTGTGCCGCGTCCGGCCATGTTCGTGGCGATGGTCACGGCAGCAAACTTGCCTGCATCCGCAACGATCTGGGCCTCTTGCTCATGCTGGCGCGCGTTCAGCACGTTGTGGGTGATGCTTTCACTCTTCAGCAGCGTCGACAGGTTTTCCGATTTCTCGATCGATGTCGTGCCAACCAGAATGGGCTGGCCTTTGGCATGCGCCTCTTTGATCGCGGCAACCACGCCTTCGTATTTTTCGCGCGCCGTGCGATAAACCTGATCGTGTTCATCCTTGCGCTGGATCAGCCGGTTGGTCGGCACTTCGACCACACCCAGATTGTAGATCTCCATGAACTCTTCTGCTTCGGTCACCGCCGTGCCGGTCATGCCGGCAAGCTTGTCATATAGGCGGAAATAGTTCTGGAAGGTCACGCTGGCCAGCGTGGTGTTCTCGGGCTGAATCTTGACGCCCTCTTTCGCCTCGATCGCCTGATGCAGGCCGTCCGACAACCGGCGCCCTTTCATCATGCGGCCGGTGAACTCGTCGATCAGCATCACCTCATCGTCGCGCACGATATACTGCTGATCCTTGTTGAACAGCGTATGGGCGCGTAACGCCTGCGTAACATGGTGGACAAGCGTGGTGCTTTCAGGATCGTAAAGCGACTGACCCTCAGGCAGCAGACCCGCCTCGGACAGAAGCTGTTCAATCACCTCGTTGCCGTCGTCGGTATAGGTCACGTTGCGGGTCTTCTCATCGACCTTATAGTGCTCGGGCGACAGTTTCGGGATCAACTTGTCGACCGAGATATACAGATCAGACCGGTCCTGCGACGGCCCCGAGATGATAAGCGGTGTGCGCGCCTCATCGACAAGGATCGAATCCACCTCATCGACGATGGCAAACGAATGCCCCCGCTGCGCCATCTCTTCGATGGAGCCTTTCATATTGTCGCGCAGATAGTCGAAACCAAGCTCGTTATTGGTGGCATAGGTGATATCGGCCTGATACGCCTCGCGCTTTTCCGCGTCGGGTTGATAAGGATAGACCACGCCTGTGGTCAGACCCAGCGCGCCGTAAACCTTGCTCATCCATTCCGCGTCGCGCTTGGCAAGATAGTCGTTCACCGTAACGACATGCACACCCTTGCCCGTCAGCGCATTCAGATAGGCTGGAAAGGTGGCGACCAGAGTCTTGCCCTCACCCGTTTTCATCTCGGCGATATTGCCCTGATGCAGGAAAATGCCGCCTTTCAGCTGCACATCGAAGGCCCGCAGACCCAGCGCGCGTTTCGCTGCCTCTCGGCAATTGGCAAAGGCTTCGGGCAGTAGGGCATCCAGACTTTCGCCATTCGCGATGCGCGTCTTGAATTCGGCGGTCTTGGCGATGATCCCCTCATCACTCAGCGCGGCGAACTCCGGCTCCAGCGCGTTGATCTGTGCCACAAGCGGGCGAACCGACTTGACCTTGCGATCGTTCGGCGTGCCGAACACCTTCCGCATGAGCGTTCCGAGACCCAGCATGTTTTCTCCGCCTGGTCGTTCCTGACAAGATCGTGTGGGTGCCGGGACTTGCCCGCTTCAATCGCCTTCCATAGAAGGGCCAAGAAGGCCAAAGGCGTCCTGTCTCACGCGACCTGTGCGATGTAAGGGGGCGGGGCCAAAGTGTCAACGCCGCTTGGAAAAGCGGCACGATCAGGAGAGTGTGATATGCCGATGTATACAGGTTTCGGGCCGGTTCTGGCGCTTGGGATGGCGCTATCCGTTGCATTTGCCGCCGCCGGCCGGGCCGAAGGCGAAACCGCCGAAACTGTGGTAGCCTCGGTCAATGGCACCGAAATCACGTTGGGCCACATGGTTGCGCTGCGCGAAAATCTGCCCGAACAGTATCAGACTCTGGCCGATGACGTGCTGTTCAAGGGTATTCTCGACCAGTTGATCCAGCAGACCGCCCTTGCCCAGTCGCACGAGAACGCGCTGACCAAGCGCGACGAGATCATGCTGCAGAATGATCGCCGCGCCTATATCTCGGGTGCCGCACTTCAGGGTGTGGTGCAGGGTGCCGTCACCGACGACGCGCTGAAAGCCGCATATGACGCCAAATACGCGGCAATGACTCCGCAGACCGAATACCGTGCGTCCCACATCCTTGTGGCCACCGAAGACGAAGCAGAGGCGCTCAAGACCCAGCTTGACGGCGGGGCTGACTTTGCCGAACTGGCCAAAGCCAATTCCAGCGATGGCTCCGCCGCAGGTGGCGGTGATCTGGGATGGTTCAGTGTGGGCATGATGGTGAAGCCGTTCGAGGATGCTGTTCTTGCGATGAAAGCCGGCGATGTTTCTGGACCGGTTCAGACCCAGTTCGGGTTTCACCTGATCACCCTCATCGAAACGCGCGATGCGGCCGCCCCTGCGCTCGACGAGGTGCGCCCAGACCTTGCGGCCGAGATCGAGCGCAAGGCAATCGAAGATACGGTTGCCGCCATCACCGCCACGGCAACCATCACCCGCGCCGAAGGCATTGACCCGGCGGCTGTTCGCCTCCAGACACTTTTCGACTAGAACACCTGCGGACGGGGACTTCGATGGCCAAGACCGACTGGAAGGCCACAGCCAGGGCGCTGAAGAAAAAGCTGGCAAAGCTGCGCGGCACGGTCGCAGAGGCATCGCCCGCTGCGCCAAAGGCCAAGGCAGCCAAGCTCGTTTCGCCTCTTGCCCCTGCTGGGGGATTTCCCGTCCTGCCGGTGATCGGCGGGGTGGAATTCAGCACAGTTGCGGCGGGCGTACGCTACGCCGGGCGCACCGACGTTATGCTGGCACGCCTGGCCCCCGGCACGTCTATTGCCGGAGTGTTCACCCGGTCCTCCACGCGCGCCGCCTGCATCCGCGACTGTCAGGCAAAGCTGGCGCTGTTGGTGCCGCCGGACGCCGGGGCGGCGATCATCGTGAATTCGGGCAACTCCAACGCGTTCACCGGGGTGATGGGCCAGTTCGCCGTAGTTGCGATCACGAATGCCGTGGCGACATCGCTTGATATTCCCGCCAGCCGCGTGTTTTCGTCGTCTACCGGCGTGATCGGCGAACCTTTGCCACATGACAGGATCACCGCGCGTGTGGCGGATCTTGCCGCCGGCCTTTCACCCGATGCCATTTCCGACGCGGCACGCGCCATCATGACGACAGACACCTTCGCCAAAGGTGCCACCGCGACCGTCGAAGGCATAGGCGGGGCGATTCGCATTGTGGGTATCGCCAAAGGCTCGGGCATGATCGCGCCGGATATGGCGACGATGCTGGTCTATATTTTCACCGATGCAAAGATCGCCCCGGCCCTGCTGCAAAAGATGCTGTCGCGCCAAGTGGACGATACGTTCAACGCGATTACCGTGGACAGCGACACCTCTACCTCTGACGCGCTGATCCTTGCTGCCACGGGCCACAGTCCCGCGGCCGAAATCACCGCACGGTCGCCCGCCGCGAAACCGTTCGAGGCGGCGCTGCGCGGGGTGATGATGGATCTGGCCCATCAGTTGATCCGCGATGGCGAAGGGGCGACAAAATTCGTCGAAATCAGGGTAACTGGCGCAGCCAGCGCCGCCGATGCCGACCGCGTCGCCCTGTCCATCGCCAATTCCCCTCTGGTGAAAACCGCCATCGCCGGACAAGATCCGAACTGGGGCCGCATCGTCATGGCGGTTGGCAAATCCGGGGCCGAGGCCGACCGCGACCGCCTGTCGATCCGGTTTGGCGATATCCTTGTCGCGGAAAAGGGTTGGCGCAACCCAGCCTACAGCGAGGAAGAAGCATCAACCTACATGCGTCGGCAAGATCTGGTGATCACCGTCGATCTGGGTCTGGGCAAGGCCGCCCGAACAGTCTGGACCTGCGATCTGACGCACCGCTACATCGACATCAACGCCGACTACCGGTCTTGAAGGTTCTGCTGGTTTCGGCTGTTGCCCTGATTGACGCCGACGGACGGGTTCTGCTGGCTCAACGCCCCGAAGGCAAGTCGCTGGCGGGCCTGTGGGAGTTTCCGGGCGGTAAAGTCGAACCCGGCGAATCGCCCGAAGCCGCTCTGATCCGCGAGTTGAAGGAAGAACTTGGCATCGACACCTGGAAAAGCTGTCTATCGCCCCTGACTTTCGCAAGCCACGCCTATGACGACTTTCACCTGCTGATGCCGCTGTTCGCATGTCGTCGGTGGGAGGGGGTGGCAAGCCCCCGCGAAGGCCAGAAACTCGCCTGGGTACGCCCACAGAATCTGCGCGATTACCCGATGCCACCCGCCGATCTGCCGTTGATTCCAATTCTGCGAGACTGGCTATAGGGCGATACTGTGGCATTCGCGCCCTGCATCCCGTTTTTCACCATTTTCTACCGAGAGATGAAAATTTAATGATACTTTTATGATCGTTTCTTGGATAGATTGTTGCTGCACGGTGCCGATTGGGGGAGAAGCTCATGCTGCGGACGATATCTTTGGGAAGTTGCGTCTCGGTTCAGGGGCTTATGGTTAGTCAACTGTCGGACGGGAAAATCGTGATCAAGGTCGATGAGCAAACTTTTGTCGGATATCCGGTAACAGCAATGCGTAAATCCTGATCTGTGATCAGTTGTTAAACGAAAAGGCCGGGCGATTGCCCGGCCTTTTCGTTATCTCCAGCAAAGATCAGGCCAGTCGGCGCTCGATCTCTTCGCGCTCGAAAATCTCGATGACATCGCCGGGGCGAACTCCATCGTAGTTTTCAAATGCCATGCCGCATTCCTGACCGGACTGCACTTCTTTCACTTCATCCTTGAAGCGCTTCAGTGTTTTCAATGTGCCTTCATGCACCACGACGTTGTCGCGCAGCAGACGCACCCCGGCCGATCGGCGGGCAATACCCTCGGTCACCAGACAACCGGCCACGTTGCCGACGTTGGACACCTTGAAGACCTCTTTGATTTGCGCGTAACCGATGAAGGTTTCGCGCACTTCGGCCTTCAGAAGCCCCGACGCTGCCGCTTTCACATCGTCCACAAGGTCATAGATCACGCTGTAATAGCGGATCTCCACACCCTTCTGATGGGCTGATGTCCGCGCACTGGCATTCGCCCGCACGTTGAATCCGATGATCGGCGCGCCCGACGCTTCGGCAAGACCGACATCCGAATCGGTGATCGCCCCGACACCCGAATGCAGCACGCGCACGCGCACCTCATCGTTACCGATTTTGGCCATCGCCTGAATGATCGCCTCGGCAGAGCCCTGCACATCGGCTTTTACCAGAATCGGCAGTTCGGAAACGCTCTGGTCGGCCTTGGCCTTGGCCATAAGCTGTTCCAGCGTTGTCGCGGCCCCTGCTGCCGCGCGCTTGTCCTTTGCAGCCTTTTCCCGATAGGTCGCGATTTCGCGCGCCTGCGCCTCGGTCTCGACCACGTTCAACGTATCGCCCGCATGCGGCGTGCCGTTCAGACCCAGCACTTCGACCGGAACCGAAGGCCCGGCTTCATCGATGCGCTCTCCCTTGTCGTTGATCAGGGTGCGAACCTTGCCCCACTGTTCACCGACAACAAAGATGTCGCCCTTCCGCAACGTGCCGTTCTGCACCAGAACCGTGGCCACCGGACCCCGGCCCACGTCGAGCTTGGCCTCGATCACCGCACCCGACGCCGCCCGCTTGGGGTTGGCGCGCAGATCCAGAATTTCGGCCTGCAGCGCGATATTCTCCAGCAGTTCGTCCAGACCTTGCCCAGTGACAGCCGAAACTTCTACATCCAGCACGTCGCCGGACATGGCTTCGACAACCACTTCATGTTGCAGCAGATCGGTCCGGACCTTTTGCGGATTAGCCGATTTCTTGTCGATCTTATTGATCGCCACGATCATCGGCACCTTGGCCGCCTTGGCATGGCTGATGGCTTCGATCGTCTGCGGCATCACGGCATCGTCCGCCGCCACCACCAGAATCACGATATCGGTCACATTCGCGCCACGCGCGCGCATCGACGTAAAGGCCGCGTGGCCGGGCGTGTCAAGGAAGGTCAGAACGGCACCCTTGTCGGTCACCACCTGATAGGCACCGATATGCTGCGTGATCCCTCCCGCCTCGCCAGAAACAACGCTGGTCTTGCGGATCGCATCCAGAAGCGAGGTTTTGCCGTGGTCAACGTGGCCCATGATCGTCACGATCGGCGGGCGCGGGGTCAGGTTGTCGCTGGTATCTTCGACCTGGTCGATCACCTGTTCCACGTCGCTATCCGACACGCGCACCGCGCGGTGGCCGAATTCCTCTATCACGAGTTCCGCCGTGTCGGCATCGATGGCTTCGTTCATCGTCACCATCATACCCATTTTCATGAGCGATTTAACGACATCCGCCGCGCGTTCCGCCATGCGGTTCGCCAGTTCCTGAACCACGATGGTTTCGGGCAACTGCACGTCACGCACCATCTTTTCGGCGCGCATGTTCAGGCCCATCGCCTTCTGGCGGGCCTTCTCCTGCTTGCGCTTCATCGCGGCCAGACTGCGCGTCCGCCCGCCCTCACCACCCAGCGCCTCGTTCAGCGTCAGCTTGCCGGCACGGCGCACATCGTCGCCGCCCTTGGCCTTGGCGCGGGCATCGCGTTCGCGGTCTTCACGCTCACGGTCGGTCTTGCGCGGCGCAAGGCCCGGTTTGGCGGAACCGGGGGCCTGTGCCGCCGCAGAGGTGCGGCTGGGCGCGTCGTCGGGAGCTTGTGCTTTCGACGTGACCGGCGGCTTTTTTGCATCTTCGGCACGGCTTGCCTTCACCTCGGCCAGCGCCTTGGCACGCACTTCTTCTTCTACCTTCTGGCGGGCGGCAGCAACACGCTCGCGCTCTTCGCGGTCTTTCGCCTCGATCTCGTCGCGCTTGCGCTGACGCTCTTCCTCGCGGGCAAGCTCGTCGGCGGCGCGTTGCAGCGCTTCACCGGCTTCGCGCGCCTTGGCGTTGCGCAGCGCGGAAAGGCGACGTTCCATTTCCGCGTCGGATATTCCCGCCGGTCGCTTTGACGGATCGCCCAGATGCGTGGCCGTGCCGACGCCAACCGCGCCGGGAGCACCCGGCTTGGCAACAACGACACGCTTGCGCTTTGTCTCGACCACGACGTTCTTGGTCCGACCGTGGCTGAAGCTCTGCTTCACCTGCCCCGGACGTGACCCGCCAAGGCCAAGCGGCTTTTTACCGTCAGTATCGCTCATGCGTTCTTCGTATCCTTCGATGCGGCCATGCCGCCCATCTGCTTGCGCAACCCGGCAAGTCTTGCCGCTTCCTCTACAACACGCGTTGTGAGTCCACCAGCCGCAAGCGCGCCGTGTATTGCATGTTCACGCCCGAAAGCCAAACCCAATTCCCCGGCGGTCAAACAGCCGATGAATGTCTCATTTCCGTCGGGCGCATGCAGCTTGGTTTTGCCGCGTTCCGACCCGTCACTGGCCTGGATCAAAATCTTTGCCTGATCCTTTGTCAGCCAGTCCTTCACCTTCTCGAACCCGACAACCGCCTTGCCGGCTTTGCGCGCCAACGAGATCAGTTCAACAACGCGGCGCGCCAGTTGCCGTTCCACGTCATCCGCCAGAGTTTCCGGCACAACGACGGGCTGCTTCGCCGCGCGGGCAAACAGCCCTTTCTTCGCGGCCTTCACAATCGCATCGCGGTCTGCGACCACATACATGCCGCGACCCGGCAGCCGGCACAGTATATCCGGCACCACCTGCAGATCGGGGCCAAGCCCAAAGCGTACAAGCCCCGCCTTAGGCTGACTTTCGCCCGTGACAATGCACTTGCGATCAGGGTCGTCCTGGTTCTTGTCCTGCCCGCCGCGCGTCATCCGCTTGTCCGAGACCTGAGATCAGGCCTCGGCCTCCTCGTCTTCGTCAACCGGGTCGGCGTCATGTTCGGCGTAGCCTTCGGCTTCGGTCGGGTCGACCCATCCCAACATGACGCGTGCGGTCATCACCAGATGCTGCGCTTCTTCCAGCGAGACGTCAAACTTCTCCAGCACGCCCTCATCCTTCTTGCGCTGGCCCTTCTCGGTCGTCCAGCCACCGGCAAGCTCCCAGTCGGCGCAGGTCGCAAAGTCTTCCAGCGTCTTGATGTTGTCATGCGCCAGAGCCTCCAGCATCTGCGGAGTCAGGCCTTCAAAGTTGACCAGGCTTTCCTCGACGCCCATCGCGATGGCGGTTTCCAGCGCCTTCTTGTTGGCCGCTTCCAGATTATCACGGGCGCGCAGTTGCAACTCGGCTGCGGTCGCCTCGTCGAACCCGTCGATCGACAGCAGTTCCTCCAGATCGACATAGGCCACTTCTTCCAGGTTGGTGAACCCTTCCGAAACCAGCAGTTGCGCCATCATCTCGTCGATATCCAGTGTCTCCATGAACAGGTTGGTCCGTTCGGTGAACTCGGCCTGACGACGTGTGCTTTCGTCCGATTCTGTCATGATGTCGATGTCCAGCGCGGTCAGCTGGCTTGCCAGCCGCACGTTCTGGCCGCGCCGCCCGATGGCCAGCGAAAGCTGCTCATCCGGCACGACAACCACGATCTTGCCCGCTTCTTCGTCGATCACGACCTTGGACACCTCGGCAGGCTGCAGCGCGTTCACAAGGAACGTCGCCTGATCCTGATTCCACGGAATGATGTCGATCTTCTCGCCCTGCAACTCGTTCACCACGGCCTGCACACGGCTGCCGCGCATACCCACGCAGGCCCCGACCGGGTCAATCGAGTTGTCGTAAGAAATCACTGCAATCTTTGCCCGGCTGCCGGGGTCGCGCGCCACGGCCTTGATCTCGATGATGCCGTCGTAGATTTCCGGCACTTCCATCTTGAACAGTTCGGCCATGAATTCGGGTGCGGTCCGGCTCAGGAAGATCTGCGGCCCGCGCGCTTCGCGGCGCACATCTTTGATATAGCTGCGGATGCGGTCGCCGATGCGATAGCTTTCGCGGCCGATCTTTTCGTTCCGGCGCAGAATGGCTTCGCCGCGCCCGTTCAGATCGACGATGATATTGCCATACTCCTCGCGCTTGACCACGCCGTTCAGGATCTGGCCCTTCTTGTCCTTGAACTCCTCGAACTGACGATCCCGCTCGGCTTCGCGGACCTTCTGCAGGATCACCTGCTTGGCGCTTTGGGCGGCAATCCGGCCCAGATCGACGGGGGGAACCTCGTCGATCACTTCGTCACCGACCTTCGGATCGTCCAGCAGACCCTTGGCCTGCGCGACCGTCAGATGTGCCTGATAATTCTCGACCGCGTCATCCTCGACCACCGTGCGGATGCGCGCAAAGGTGGCGCGACCGGTCTTGCGGTCGATCCGCACCCGGATGTCCAGCTCTGCGCCGTAACGCGACTTTGCCGCACGAGCGAGCGATTCTTCCATCGCCTGGATCACCAGATCCGGGTCGATCATCTTTTCACGTGCCACCGCTTCGGCGGTCTGAAGCAGTTCCAGCTGGTTGGCAGAGGTAATCGCCATGTCAGTTCTCCCGGTGGGCCGTCAGTGTTTTGTCACGGGCGAGTCGGCGTCTTCGGCCTCATCGCTTTCGGATTCTTGAATTTCGTCGAATTCCGTCTCGTCGATCACGCCGCTGGCTTTGCGCTGCCGCAGCATCTCGGCAATCAACTCATCCGTCAGGATCAGCTTGGCATCCGAAAGCCAGTCGAATTTCAGACCGATGATCACGGGTTCAGCCCCTTCTTCGATCTCGATCAGCACTTCGTCGCCTTCGGTGCCGCGCAACTCGCCCTTGAAGCGGCGGCGGCCGTCGATCAATTCGGTCGTCTCGATTCGGGCCTCATAACCATCCCACATGTCGAAATCCTTCAGTCGCGTCAGCGGCCGGTCGATACCCGGCGACGACACTTCAAGGATGAAATTCTCATCAATCGGATCTTCCACATCCAGCACGGCCGAAACGGCGGTCGAGATTGTTGCACAGTCCTCAACCACGATCCCACCGTCAGGCCGATCCGCCATGATCTGCAACGTGGGCGTCCGCCCACCCATCAGCCTGATCCGTACCAACTCGAACCCCAGCGCTTCGATGGCGGGGGTCACGATATCAGCCAGGCGGCGGTCGATGGCGGTTTTGGCGATCAGATCAGACATGGGTCTTCCAGAAATTAAAAAACGGGCCAGCGGCCCGTCGTGATGGTCCGGTGAGCCTCGGGTTTGGACGCCGAGACTACTGTGTTGGAGTGCATATACGCAAAACGAAGTCAGACTACAAGGCCCGGTTGTTCTCGTTGGTCGAAGCGGCTTGTTTCTTGAGATTTGGGCTACAGAAGCAAGGCTGAGAAAGGCTGCCTGTTGAACAAAAACAATGTAGTCTTGTGAAAAGCCACGAAGCTCTACCCCCGCAATCCATCCATTACCCGCACGAGTTCCGCCGAAATACCCGGCTCGGACAGGGCATGCCCGGCGAGCGGGACAATCCGCAGGTCGGCTTTGTCCCACCCGTCCGCCAGCCGCCACGCAGCCAGCGGCGGGCAGATCATGTCAAGCCGTCCTTGGACGATCACCGCGGGAATATGCTCGATCCTCGCCCGCTCCGCGATGATCCAACCGTCACTCTCCAGAAAGCCGGCGTTCTGGAAATAGTGGTTCTCCAGCCTTGCAAACGCGCGGGCATACTCGGCCGGACTTTCCCCCACCGCCCCGTCATGATGAACCGACGCCAGCGCATTTTCCCAGTTCGCCCAGACCCGCCCAACCCGCGTTTCTTCCATCAGGCTCCCGGAAAACAACCGCCGATGATACGCCCCGATCAGATCGCCCCGCTCCGCCTCGGGAATCGGTGCGACGAACCGCGCCCACAATTCCGGAAAGAACGCCCCTGCCCCGCCGCCGTAAAACCAGTTCAGTTCCGCCTGCGTCATCAGGAACACGCCCCGTAGCACCAGTTGCGCCACCCGGTCAGGATGGGAAATCGCATAGATCAGCGCCAGGGTGGCCCCCCAGCTGCCGCCGAAACAGGTCCAGCGTTCGATCCCCAGATCGCGCCGGATCGCTTCGATATCCTCCACCAGATGCCAGGTCGTGTTCGCCTGAACGCTGGCATGTGGCCGCGACCGCCCGCAACCGCGCTGATCGAACAGCACGACCCGGAACACCTTCGGATCGAAATACCGACGCATCGCCGGGCTGCACCCGCCCCCCGGCCCGCCATGCAGAACCACCACGGGGATGCCCTGAGGATTGCCACACTGCTCGACATAAATGCGGTGCCCGTCGCCCATGTCGACAACGCGCTGATCGAACGGGTCGATCGGCGGGTAAAGAAACTCGACTGCGCGCTTTTGGCCTGATCTCTGATCCATGATCGACCTATATAATGTTGTAAGCTTGTCCTTCTACAAGCCAAACCGCAAGGAGTTCGCCATGACCACCACAATAGACCCCGCCGAGGTTGCCAAGTTCGAGGCGATGGCGGCGGAGTGGTGGGATCCGAACGGCAAGTTCAAACCGCTGCACATGCTGAACCCCTGCCGGCTGGACTATATCAACAGCCAGATCGCGGCAGAATTTGACCGCGACCTGACCGCGCCTGCGCCCTTCGCGGGGTTGCGGATACTGGATATCGGCTGCGGCGGCGGGCTGCTGTCCGAACCGATGGCGCGCCTTGGGGCCGATGTGGTGGGGGCCGACGCGGCGGCGCGGAACATTCCGGTGGCCCACGTCCATGCCGAGGCGGGTGGGCTGACGATTGATTATCGGCACTGCGCGGCGGAAGATCTGGCCGCAGCGGGCGAGCAGTTCGATGTGGTGCTGAACATGGAGGTGGTCGAGCATGTGTCCGACCCGCAGGCCTTCCTGACCGCTTGTCAGGTGCTGCTGAAGCCGGGGGGTCTGATGATCTGCTCCACGCTGAACCGCAACCCGAAAAGCTATCTGATGGCAATTATCGGGGCCGAGCAGGTGATGCGGTGGTTGCCCAAAGGCACGCATGACTGGAAGAAATTCATCACGCCGGATGAGCTTTACGATCTGATCCGCACGGCCGGGCTGGAGCCCGTGGATCGCAAGGGCATGGTGTTCAATCCGCTGGGCTGGTCGTGGAGCGTGTCGGCGCGGGATCTGTCGTGCAACTATGTGACCGCAAGTGTGAAGCGGTAGGCTTTGCAGGGGCGGAGGGTAGATCAATCCGCTGCTATCCTGCCATCGGCTGAATTCCGATCGGTGATGAAGCAGCCCATGTCACCGCAGCCCTTGCGCGTGTTAGACTTTTGTCGAATGACCAAGGAGGTTGCGATGAAAGCGATGGTTCTGACCATGCTGGCGGGGGTTCTGGCCTTGGCGGCCTGTGCGCCTGCAGGTGTCAATACGGTGCAACTTGGGAATTCCGTTCTCTGCGGACCGACCGAGGTGATCATGCCATCACAGGCGGTGACCTCGATGCGCGCCCAATTCGGAGATGCGACCTATGGCCAATCCATCTGTGCCGCCGTCGTGGGTATTGATGCAACCGGCATCGTCGAACCGCGGCAGGTGCGGATCATGCTGCCGACCGGCGAGACGACCGTGCGGGTGCGGGAAAATGTGCGGTAGCGCGTGTGTGGTGGCAATGGAGGGATGAACCCCGCCCTACCGGGTTGACGTTGCGCGCAACGTCACTCGGCCTCCGACGACTTCGCCCATAAATTCACGTCTTTCTCTTCGGAAATCCGGTCGATCTCGGCCAGTTCGGCAATGGTGAAGTCGAGGTTGCCTATCGCGCCGCAGCAATCGACCACCTGTTCGGGTTTTGACGCGCCGATCAGCGCAGTCGTGATCCCGCCGTTGCGCAAGACCCACGCGATGGCCATCTGGGCGAGGGTCTGGCCGCGCGACTGGGCCATTGCGTCCAAGGCGCGAACCGAAGCTATGGCTTGTTCGGTGATCACAGCGGGGTCAAGTGACTTGCCTTGACTGGCACGGCTGCCATCGGGGACGCCGTTCAGATATTTGCGGGTAAGGATGCCCTGGGCAAGCGGCGTGAACGCGATGGAGCCGACACCAAGTTCGGCCAGCGTCTGCTTTAGGCCGTCCCTTTCGACCCAGCGGTTGAGGATGTTGTAGCTGGGCTGGTGGATCAGGCACGGCGTGCCAAGGGAGTCGAGAATCGCCACAGCCTCGCGTGTTTTGACGGAATTGTAGGACGAAAGTCCGACATATTGGGCGCGCCCCGAGCGCACGATATGATCAAGCGCACCCATCGTTTCTTCCAGCGGCGTGTCGGGATCGAAGCGGTGCGAGTAGAAGATATCGACATAGTCGAGGCCCATGCGTTTCAGCGACTGGTCGCAGGACGCGATAAGGTATTTGCGCGACCCCCATTCGCCGTAAGGGCCGTTCCACATGTGATAGCCGGCTTTGGACGAGATCATGATCTCGTCGCGGTAGTCGCGGAAATCGGTCTTCAGGATGTCGCCAAAGGCCTCTTCGGCGCTGCCCGCGGGCGGGCCATAGTTGTTGGCCAGGTCGAAATGGGTAATGCCCGCGTCAAAGGCGGTGCGGCAGATCGCCTGTTTCAGCGCATGAGGTGTGTCATGGCCAAAATTGTGCCACAGCCCAAGCGAGATGGCAGGCAGCATCAGACCGGACGCACCGCAGCGGCGGTAAATCATACGGTCATAACGGTCTTCCGCGGGGGCGTAGGGCATGGGGCATCCTTCTGTTGCGGCATTGATAGCGCGCGTGTGATTGCCCGCAAGACGGAACCGCAAGGGCGCACGCGCGTTGTACTGTCACCAGTCAACAACGAGGACATCTCAGATGGACAAAGATCGGATTGCCGGTGCTGCCAAGACAATGGGCGGCAAGGTCAAGGAAGCTGCGGGCAAAGTGACCGGCGACCAGAAGTTGCAGGCCGAAGGCAAGATGGATCAGGCCAAGGGCAAGATTCAGAACGCCTACGGCGGCGCAAAGGACGCGCTGAAAGGCAAGTAAGCGCCGCGTCGTATTTTATCAGTGCGGGCCGACAGCGGTGCTGTCGGCCCATTTTTGTTCAGACGTAGCGGTTCCAGAGGTTTTCGAGGCGTTCCTGTTTGCCTGAAACCGGCTGTGGGTTGATGGCATTCTTCAACACATCTGCGGTGATGCTGTCGAGCGTTCCGGTGGCGAGCATTGCCTGCGCGCCGGGCGTTTGCCAGCCAGCATAGCGGGCCTTGCGCAGGGCTTCGAGTTCGCCGGATTCCAGCAGGGCTGCGGCGGCCTTCAACCCGCGCGCACAAGTATCCATCGCACCGACATGGCTTAGGATCAGGTCTTCGGCGTCAAGGCTTTGGCGGCGCACCTTGGCATCGAAATTGGTGCCGCCGGTGGTGAATCCGCCAGCGCGAAGCACCTCGTAATAGGCAAGGGCAATTTCCGGCAAATTGTTGGGAAACTGGTCAGTATCCCAGCCGGACTGGTAATCATTGCGATTCATGTCGATCGACCCGAACACGCCAAGTGCCGCCGCTGTGGCAATCTCATGCTCGAAACTGTGCCCGGCAAGAATGGCGTGACCCTGTTCGAGGTTCAGTTTGATCTCTTTTTCCAGACCATATTTCTGCAGGAAGCCAAAACAAGTGGCGGCGTCATAGTCATACTGGTGCTTTGACGGCTCCTGTGGCTTGGGCTCGACAAGGATCGCGCCCTTGAATCCGATCTTGTATTTGTATTCCACGACCATGTTCAGGAAGCGACCCATATGGTCCAACTCCTGCTTCAGATCGGTGTTCAGCAGCGTCTCATAGCCTTCGCGTCCACCCCAAAGAACATAGTTCTGGCCTCCCATCTTGTGGGTGGCGTCCAGGCAGCCCTTCACGGTGGCGGCAGCAAAGGCGAACACCTCGGGGTCGGGGTTGGTAGACGCCCCCGACATCCAGCGGCGATGGCTGAACATGTTGGCGGTACCCCAGAGAAGCTGGGTGCCTGTGTCCTGCTGCTTCAGCGCCATGTAGTCAGTGATTTCGTTCAGCGTGCGCAGGTTATCGGCGTGGTTGCCCTGTTCGGGGCGAATGTCGGCATCATGCCAGCAGTAGAACGGTTGTCCAAGGATCGCGAACATCTCAAACGCGGCATCGGCCTTGAGTTTTGCGGTCGCCATGCTGTCTTGCGGGTGCCATGGACGCTGGAACGTCTGTCCACCGAACGGGTCGCCGCCTTCCCAGGCAAAACTGTGCCACCACGCGATTGCAAACCGCAGGTGATCTTCCATCCGCTTGCCAAGAACGATCTCGTCCTTGTTGTAGTGATGGTAGCCGTAGTCGAGGTTGCTGTCGGGTCCGACATAGCTAACAGCCGGAATATCTTTGAAAAAATCGGTCATGAGAGTGTCCTGATGGCGGATTGGGCGGCGCGGTAGCGGGCATGGGCGGCGTCGAAGGCAGGGGTCAGGGCGCGCACGGGTTCAATCACGCGGGCAATGGGGGGAAGGGTGGCGATTTCGGCGCCCGCCCCCGTGGCCGCCATAAGGGCAAGGCGGGCGGCACCATAAGCTCCCCCGAAATCGCCGGCGACGGGAAGTTGTACGGGCAGATCAAGCGCAGTGGCGATGGCCTGAAGCCAATAGTCAGACCGCGAGCCGCCGCCGACAGCGATTAGGCTTTTCAGCATGGTGCCGGTGGCAGCCAGGGCGTCGCGGCAGTCCCGGATCGCAAAGGTAACACCTTCAAGCACGGCGCGCGTTCCGGCAGCGCCATCGGTAGAATGCTCAAGCCCAAGGAAGGCCCCACGGATGGCTGCGTCGTTGAGAGGGGTACGCTCGCCTCCCAGATACGGCAGGAACAGGGTCTTTCCGGGGGCGCGTAGCGGGCCCAGATTTGCCGTCAGTTCTGCTGCGGATTGACCGGTGAGGCCCGCATACCAATTCAGCGAATCCGTGGCCGACAGGACCACGCCCATCTGGTGCCAAGTGTCTGGCAGCGCATGGCAGAAGGTGTGGACGGCGGTGTCGGGGTCCGGCTGGTAGCCATCATTGGCGGCAAAAAGCACACCGGAGGTGCCCAAGGACACGAACGCCTCGCCAGCGCGCACGACGCCTACCCCTATGCCGGAGGCGGCGTTGTCACCGCCACCACCGGCCACGATCACCCCAGGCGGCAGCCCCCAACGGCTGCCCAGCGCGGGCCGCAGCGTGCCGGACACCGCCGACCCTTCGACGAGGCGCGGCATGTGCGCGCGCGACAGGCCGGTCGCCGTCAGCAAGTCGTCGGACCAGTCGCGTTTACCGGTGTCGAACCAACTTGTGCCGGCGGCATCCGACATCTCGGCGACATGGTCGCCGGTCAGCCAGAGGCGCAGATAGTCTTTTGGCAGCAGCACCTTTGCCACACGGTCCCACAAGGTGCGTTCGTGCCGCTGGACCCACATCAGCTTGGGCGCGGTAAAGCCGGGAAAGACGATATTGCCGGTCAGCCGGCGAAACATCGGGTCTGCATCAAGTTCGGCGGCTTCCTCGTGGGCGCGGGTGTCGTTCCAAAGGATGCAGGGGCGCAGCACCTCGTCCGCCGCGTCCAGCAGGGTTGCGCCGTGCATCTGCCCCGAAAGACCGATGCCGCGCACTGCACCCAACCCCTCGGGGCTGAGTTGCTCCATCACAGATTCGGTCGCAGCGATCCAGTCGGCGGGCGATTGCTCGCTCCAGCCCTCAAAGGGGCGCGATACGGTCAGGGGCGCGCTGGCCTCTGCCAGAACGCGCTGATCTTCGGAAATCAGGATACCCTTGACCCCGGACGTGCCAAGGTCGAGCCCGATATACATCACGCGGCCTTTGCAGGCTTTTTGCCGAGGATGATCATGCCAAGGATGTCTTCGTCGGTCACCTCGTTCACATTGACCGTGCCGACAAGCTGGCCGTTCTTCATGACCGAGGCGCGGTCGCACAGCTTCATGACATTGTGGATGTCATGTTCGATCAGGAAGATGCCAAGACCCTGAGCCTTCAGTTCCTGAATAAGTTCTGACACCATCTGCGTCTCTTGCGGACCAAGGGCCGCCGTCGGCTCGTCCATTATCAGGATTTTGGCGTTGAAATAGACCGCACGCGCGATGGCGACCGATTGACGCTGCCCGCCCGACAGGGCCGACACAGGCACCGCGAACTTGCGGAAGTTGGGGTTGAGCCGCGCCATGATCTTGCGCGTCTCGGCCTCCATCTTGCTGTCGTTCACGAAACCGCCGGGGCCGGTGATCTCGCGTCCCAGAAACAGGTTCGATGCGGCATCAAGGTTATCGGCCAGCGCCAGCGTCTGGTAAATCGTTTCGATGTTCTGGGCGCGGGCGTCACGCGGATTGTTGATCTCGACCTTTTCGCCATTGATCAGGATATCGCCGTGATCGGCCTGATACGCGCCCGAAAGACACTTGATCAGGGTCGATTTTCCCGCGCCGTTGTGGCCCAACAGGCCCACGACCTCGCCCGGATACAAATCGACGGTCACATGATCGACGGCCTTGATCCCGCCGAACGAGATCGAGATGTCGCGCAACTCGACAAGGGGGGTTCCTCTGGTGGTCATGACTGCCCCTCCTTTACTTCGATTTGCTGCGATAGAGATTGTCGAGATAGACCGCGAGCACCAGAACCATGCCGACCACAATCTGCTGAATCGCGGTGTCAAAACCGATCAGAACCATCCCGGTCTGCAGGCTTTGGAACACCAGCGCACCCAGCATTGCGCCATAGATCGTGCCGATACCACCGGCCAGCGAGGTGCCGCCGATCACCGCGGCGGCAATAACGTAAAGCTCGTCGAATACGCCCAGCGCGTTGGTGGCCGAGTTCAGGCGGGCCGAGGCAACGACCCCCGACAATCCGGCCAACATGCCCATCAGCGAGAAGATCTTCAGCGTCATCCAGCGGGTGTTGATGCCGGCCAGTGTCGCCGCCTCGGGATTGCCGCCGATGGCGAAAACATAGCGGCCAAACCGCGTGCGGGTCATCAGGATCGTCATCAGGATGCCGACGGTGATCAGGATCAGCACGGGAATCGCAAAGCCGTGGCTGATGAAGGCATCTGCGGGCACGGGTTGGCCCAAGCCTTCGTAATATTGCTTCAGGATGCCGGCTGGCCAGGGGTAGGAATTGACCAGCAGCACAGACCCGATGATCGCCCCGCAGCCTAGTGCGGCCAGAAATGCCTCGGCCCACATCGGCCGCAGGGGAAACAGATGTTCACGCCGTTGCGCGCGGCCAGACCGCAGCAGCCACAGCAGCCCGATGCAGCCCATCACGCCAACAATCCAGCTGCCCGTGGCACCGACCGCGCCATACGGACCACCGCCCAGCAGGGCAAAGGTGGAATCAACCGGCGAAATCGTCTTGCCGCCCGCTGCCAGAAACGCGGAACCGCGCCAGATCAGCAATCCGCCCAGTGTAACGATGAACGAAGGAATGCCGCGATAGGCGATCAACCAGCCGTGCAGCGCGCCGATGGTGGCACCCAGCGTCATGCCCACGATCACGGTGATGATCCAGATCGCCGGATGGCCAAGGCCAAGCAAGGGGGGCAGGATCTCGACCTGCAACAGCCCCATCACCATCGCTGTCACGCCCAGCACGGCGCCAACGGACAAATCGATGTTTCGGGTGACAATGACCAGCACCATGCCGGTCGCCATGATCCCGATGGACGAGGTTTGAACCGACAGGTTCCACAGGTTCCGTGGCGTCAGGAACGCGCCGCCGCCCTTGAAGATCACACCATACATGTGAAAGCCGACCCAGATCACCAGCAGCGCCCCGGCCATGCCCAACAGGCGGGTGTCAATTTCGGTCGCACGCATGAAGCGCGTCACTGGCCCGACGTTGGCTTCGGCTGCGGGGGCGGGTTTTACGGAGTTCGATGAATCGGCCATGTCTTCGTCCTGCGCTGATCAGGGGAATGACGGCAGGGGCGACTTCTGGCCATCGCCACCGCCGCTCGCCGGATAACCAGATCACACGGCACATCGCTTGCGCCTGCATTCTGGAAGCGAAATCTCTGGCGCGGACAAAAGCCCGCGCCAGAGTAGATCAAACCATTACTGGCAGGCAGCAACGCCTTCCATCGCACCTTCGCAAGCCGCTTCTTTGGTGATGTGGCCCGCGTCGATTGCAAGGTTCAGCGTGTCTTTGGTGATCGGGGTCGGCGACAGCAGGATGGCGTTCATTTCAACGCCTTTTTCGCCGCCATTGAACTTCGACGCACCAGCGATCGAATCCAGAGCCGCACCACCGGCCAGCGCCGCGGCAATCTCGCCCGCCGCCTTGCCCAGTTGACGCGCGTCCTTCCAGACCGAAACGGTCTGGCTACCGCGCGCGACACGGTTGATCGCGGCAAGATCGCCGTCCTGGCCACCGACCGGAATCACCAGACCCTGAGCGGCCAGAGCAGCCACGACACCGCCCGCCATGCCGTCGTTCTGTGACAGAACGGCGTCAATGGCATTGTTGTTAGCGGTCAGGATCTGCTCCATGTTCTTTTGGGCATTTTCCGGCTTCCAGCCATCCGAGAACGCCTCGCCGACAATCTTGATGCTGCCGGCGGTCACTTTTTCGCCGATGACTTCCATCATGCCTTCCAGCAGAAAGCCTGCGTTCGGATCACCGGGATCGCCCTTGATGATGGCATAGTTGCCATCGGGTTTCACCTTGACGACTTCTTCCGCGATGATGCGGCCGACGCCCTTGTTGTCGAAGGTCAGGTAGAAGGTGCGCGCGTCTTCGATCAGACGGTCATAGCCGACAACCGGAATGCCCTCTGCAGCGGCTTTCTCGATGGCAGGCCCGATGGCATCCTTGTCCCAGGCGTTGATGATCAGGGCGTTTGCACCCTGCGCGATCAGCGCTTCGATATCGGTCAGCTGCTTGGCGGACGACGACTGAGCGTCTGCCGAGATGTATTCGTCGCCAGCGGCTTCGATAGCGGCTTTCATCGCGGCTTCGTCGATCTTCCAGCGCTCTTCCTGAAAGCTCGCCCAAGACACACCGATCTTCTTGCCTTCAGCCAGAGCGGCCGACGAGAACCCGGCAGCGGCGACGACCGCGAGCAGAATTGCGTTACGCATGTTATCCCTCCCAATGGATGCGGCCAGCGAATGGCCGGTCCGACGGATTCGTCGGCACGGCGGCAAATTGCCGTCAATAAATTCAGTTGTCAAAATAAATTTACTCAGCAAGTCTAAAGACGCCCCAAGGTCGAGGCAGATTTTGCTGCCTTGCAGCATTTTTTGGGCGGCGCGCGGATCAAATCTGCCGTCTTTAGTTCGGAGGTCAAAGTAATGCGGAGGCGCGCGCCGGAACGGGTGGAGGGATTGGCGGGTTGTGGCCCGATGATCCCGCCGCTGTCCGACACACTGCGTCCGCTGCGCCAGCAGGTGTTCGAACGGGTGCGCGCGGCGGGGCTGATCGCGCGCGTTCAGGTGGCAAAGGAGTTGGGGGTCAGCCCGGCAAGCGTCACCACACTGACGTCCGAGCTGATCGAGTCCGGGCTGATCGAAGAGGTTGCCGTCCCGCGCGAGGGTGGCGAGGGCCGCGGGCGTCCGGCCGTGGCGCTGGGCGTGAGGGCGGCGTCGCATTTTGTGGCGGGGCTCAAGGTGTCGGATCAGGACATCTCGGCGGTGATCGTTGATTTCGCCGGAAACCGGCTGGCCGAACATCATGTCGAACGCCGCCCGGTTGCGCTGACCACGGCCGAGGTGCTGGCTGTGATCGCGACGCTTGTAGATACGGTTGCGACCAAGGCGGGCATGCAGCGGGGCGATCTTTCGGCTGTGGGTGTTGGACTGCCGGGATATGTGGACAGTACTTCGGGGCGGGTTCTGTGGTCGTCGATCCTGACCGAGCGCGAGGTGCATCTGGCGACGCTCGCCTCGGCGCGGCTGGAGCTGCCGGTCTACATCGACAACGATGCCAATCTTTGTGCGCTGGCAGAGCTTTGGTTTGGCGCGGGGCGCGGGCGCAGCGATTTCGCTGTGATAACCATCGAGCATGGTTTGGGCATGGGTCTGGTGCTGAACCACCGCATCTATCGTGGCGCGCTTGGGCTGGGCGTGGAGTTGGGACATACCAAAGTGCAGCTCGATGGCGCGCTGTGCCGCTGTGGACAGCGCGGCTGCCTGGAAGCCTATGTCGCCGACTATGCGTTGGCCCGCGAGGCAACGACGGCCCTAAACTGGACCTACAAGGATGGCCAGTCGATGCGCGTACTGCTGGAAAGCCTTTATGATCATGCAAAGGCGGGAAACCACGCCGCGCGGTCGATCTTTCGCCGCGCGGGGCGCTATCTGGCAGTGGGGATGGCAAATGTGGTGAACCTGTTCGACCCACCGCTGATCATTCTGGCGGGCGCACGGATGCGGTTCGACTATCTTTACGCCGCCGATACGCTGGCCGAAATACAGGCTCTGGTGCTTGATACGGGGCGGCCTCTGCCCGCAATCGAGATTCATGCCTGGGGCGAACAGCTTTGGGCGCATGGCGCGGCGGCACTCGCACTGTCGGCCGTGACCGAAAGGTTGTTGACAGCGCCGCGCGATCTGGCGGCGCAATAGACCCTGACGCACCAGTATCACGCGAAAACGGCGCGCTGGCTGCCCTGCACGCGGAACGAACAAGGCAGGGGCGCGTTTCCGCTTAACGAACGCGGCTTTCAGGGCGGAGCGCATTGCCGCGCGAATCCGGTCATGCGAAGGTTCAGGCGCGTGCGGGGAGGGTGTTCGTGGTATTTGCAACAGGCGGGCGAGGGTGGCTGGCGCTGACCGGTGGTGCCTGTCTTGCGGTGCTGGCCGCTGCGCCTGCATATGCAACCGATGCTATTGATTTTCGCACACCGGGCGCGTCGGGCGACCTTGCACAGGCCCTTCGGTCGGCATCCGTCCTGTTGGCGGCAGAGCGCGAGGACCGCACCGACCCGCAGGATCTGTTTGCTGCGGCGCGCGCGGAATACAGCGGGTTGATCGCTGCACTTTATGCGCGGGCGCATTATTCGCCGGTGATTACTGTGTCCGTGGACGGACGCGAGGCGGCGTCGATCCCGCCACTCGATTCGCCAGTCACCATCCGGCGCATCGTGGTCACGGTGCAGCCCGGTCCCGTCTTTGCGTTCTCGAAGGCCATCCTTGCCCCGCTGGCCGCTGGTACGACGCTTGGCAAGGGTTTTGCCATTGGTCAACCAGCGGAAACCGGTGTGATCCGCACTGCGGTGAAGGTTGCGGTCGATGGCTGGCGCGCCGTGGGCCACGCAACGGCGGCGGCAGGAGATCAAAGCCTGACCGTGGATCACGCATCCGCAACGCTTGCTGCGGCGATCCGGATGGTGCCGGGGCCGAAGCTGCGCTTTGGCAGCTTTGGCGTGATCGGGCAGGAGCGTATGCGCGAAGAACGCATCCGCGCGATTGCCGGCTTTCCCGAAGGCGAGGTGTTCGACCCCGAAAAGCTGCGCCGCAGCGCGAACCGGCTGAGGCGGGCCGGCGTGTTCCGTTCGGTCGCACTTGCCGAGGCAGAGGTGCCGGGGACAGACGGCACGCTGGATGTCCAGACGACGCTGGTCGAAGAACTGCCGCGCCGATTTGGCTTCGGGGCCGAGATTTCAAGCCTCGACGGGCTGGACCTGTCAGGCTTCTGGATGCATCGCAATCTCTTCGGCGGGGCCGAGCGGCTTCGTTTCGACGGAACGATCGAGAACATCGGCGCACAGTTCAGCGGCGTGGACTACCGCTTTGCCCTGACATTGGAGCGGCCAGCAACCTTTACGCCCGATACGCTGTTCAGCATCAGCGCGACCGCCGCCCGCCTGAATGATACCGACGAGGTGATCGACCTTGCCACACTGGGCATTGGCGCGACGCAGTTCCTGTCCGACAGCTTGACGGTTCGCGGCGCGCTGGAATATCGGGCGCAAAACGTGACGGACCTTACGGGCGACTATCAATATCGCAACCTTGCCGTGCCACTGGGCCTGACGATGGACGCGCGAAACGACAAGTTCGACGCGACGCGCGGATATTTCATAGCGGCCGAAGTAACGCCGTTTGTCGGGTTTGACGAAACTGATTCGGGCGCACGAGTGACGCTGGACGCCCGCGGCTATCACGGACTGGGAGCAGAGCAGTCGGTGGTTCTGGCCGGACGGCTGCAGCTCGGAGCGATCTACGGCGCCGCTCTGGCGCGGACACCGCGCGATTATCTGTTCTATTCAGGTGGCGCAGGCACGGTGCGCGGGCAGCCTTTCCAATCGCTGGGGGTCAATGTGCTGTCGCCGGATCAGACGACCGGCGGCTCACGGTTCATCGGGTTTTCGGGCGAAGTCCGTGTAACAGTGACGGAAAAGATCGGGCTGGTGGGTTTTTACGACATGGGCAGCGTTGGCGTGACCGAATTCTGGGAAGATCCAGAAGGCGGGTGGCAATCAGGTGCGGGCATCGGGCTGCGCTATGCAACGGGTTTTGGGCCAATCAGGGTCGATATTGCAACCCCTGTCTCGGGCGCCGATGACGACGATGGCGGCGTACAGATCTATGTCGGCATCGGGCAGTCGTTCTGATGCGGCGGGTCATGATCCTGTGTGCGGCGCTGTGGGCCGGGCCGGCATTGGCGCAGAACGATGATCCCGGCTTCCTGACGCGATTCCTGCAGGACAACCTTTCGGATGCCGGGCGGCAGGTGCAAATCACCGGCTTTCAGGGTGCGCTGTCATCGCGTGCAACGATTGCCGAACTGACGATTGCCGATGGTCAGGGTATCTGGCTGACCCTGCGCGGCGTGACGTTGGACTGGAACCGCGCGGCGGTGCTGCGCGGGCAGTTTCTGGTGAACGAGTTGACTGCGGCCGAAGTGATCATCGTGCGGCCGCCGGCCACCGATCCGTCCCTGCCAACGCCCGAAGCGCGGGGGTTTTCACTGCCCGACCTGCCGGTCTCGGTTGAGATCGGCCGGGTCGCAGCGGGGCGGGTCCAGTTGGGAGCGGCTGTTCTGGGTGAACAGCTGGAAGCGACGCTGGACGCATCCCTGCGGCTGGCGGACGGTGAGGGGCAGGCAGCGCTGTCGCTGATCCGGATGGATGACGGAGCCGCGGGCAAGGTGTCACTGGACGCGAGCTATTCCAATACCAGCCGCCTTCTGGTGATCGACCTTGACGCGCAAGAGGCGGCGGGCGGCATTGCGGCCACGCGGCTGGGTCTGCCCGGCGCACCCGCGACCTCGCTGGTGGTACAGGGGCAGGGGATCATCGACAATTTCACGGCCGATATCCGGCTGGCAACAGATGCGGTCGACAGGCTGGTGGGGCAGGTCACGCTGAGCGGTGACGCCGACGGGGCGCGCGGATTTACCGCCACACTGGGCGGCAATCCGGCACCGTTGTTCGTGCCGGAACTGGCCGAATTCTTCGGGCCGGACGTGCGCCTCGATCTGGCAGGGCAGCGCACTGCGCTTGGCACGCTTGACCTGAATCGCTTGTCGGTTCGGACCGGCGCGATGGTGCTTGATGGCACCGTGCGGTTGGCATCGGACGGATTGCCACAACGCTTTGCGCTGACGGGGCGGATCGAACGCGCCGACGGCGCGCCGGTACTGCTGCCGATGCAGGGGGCCGCGACACGGGTCGGCAGCGCGGAAATCGCACTGAACTATGATGCGGCGCAGGATGAAGGCTGGACCGGGCAGGCCAGCGTCCAAGGTCTGTCACAGCCTGATCTTGCCATCGATCAGATGTTGGTAACGGGGTCGGGCCGCATTGCGCGCGGGCCGGCCGGTTCGGTCATCGGTGCGACACTGCGACTGGCAGCGGCGGGTCTGCGCCCGGCGGATGCAGCGGTGGCGCAGGCGCTGGGCGGGGCCGCGACCGGGCAGGTGAAACTGTCCTGGCTGGAGGGCCAGCCGCTAAGCGTGTCCGATGTGACGATCGCCGGGGCGGATTACACGGTTCGCGCCCAGGGCAAGATCAAGGGCCTCGGCAGCGGTTTCGGGCTGGTCGGGCAAATCGAGGCAGAGGCGACCGATCTGACGCGGTTTTCCGGGCTGGCGGGACGGCCTTTGGGCGGTGCCACGCGCCTTGAGGCCAAGGGCGAGGGGAGCCTTTTAGGCGGGGATTTCGACCTTGTAGGCACGATACAGGGCGATGGACTGCAGAGCGGGCAGGCGCAACTGGACAATCTGCTGCGGGCGCCGTCGCAGATCGCGTTTTCTGTGGCGCGCAGTGCGGCAGGAACCGAGGTGCGGGTGCTCGAATTGACTGCGGCCAACCTGTCGATAACGGCGGCAGGATGGCTGCGCAGCAGTGGCAGCGACCTGTCGGCGGACTTGCGGTTCGACGATCTGCGCACCCTCGGTCCGGCCTATCGCGGCGCGCTGGCGGGGCAGGCAACCTACAATGGAACGGTGGCTGCAGGACAGTTCACGCTGGAGGCCACGGGCAACGGGCTTGCCATTGGACAAGCACAGGCGGACCGGCTGTTGCAGGGTAAAAGCGTCTTGTCGGTGGCGCTGCATACTGACAATGGCGCGATCAGAATTGACCGGGCGCGGCTGGCCAATCCGCAAATAGCGGTCGATGCGACAGGCAACGCAACCGGCGCGACCCGGCAGATCGACCTGTCGGCCAGGCTTGCAGATCTGGGTCTGTTCCTACCCGACTTTGCGGGGCCGCTGACGGTCGCCGGGACGGCGACGGATGATGGCGCAGGCTATCTGCTTGACCTGAGTGCGAAAGGGCCGGGGCAGATCGACGCGCGGGTCGCCGGGCGTCTGGCGTCTGACGGGATGCGCGGCGACCTGACGATTGAAGGCACGGGGCAGGCGGCACTGGCCAATCCGTTCATCGCGCCGCGCACAATCAGCGGGCCGCTACGCTTTGATCTGGCGCTGAACGGGCCATTTTCGCTGAATTCATTGTCCGGCACCATGGCCCTGACCAATGGCCGGATCGCAGCCCCGGTGTTGCGCTTTGCTTTGGACGGGATCAGCGCGACGGCTGAATTGTCGGGCGGGCGCGCGACGGTCAGCGCCGATGCAGGAGTCACAGCGGGCGGACGGATCGGTATGGGCGGATCGGTGGGGCTTGCCGCACCTTTTCCGGGCGATATGACCGTCAGCCTGCGCGATATGATGCTGCGCGATCCCGACCTTTACGAAACCCGCGTCTCGGGCGATGTGCGGCTGACCGGGCCTTTGGCGGGGGGTGCGCGGATCGCGGGCTTTATAATGCTGCCAGAAGCTGAAATTCGCGTGCCATCGACCGACATATCCGGGTCGGGCGCTGTTCCCGACTTGACGCATCGGAATGAACCGGCCCCGGTCCGCGCCACGCGGGCGCGCGCCGGTCTGGTCGACACAGGGCGCGACACCGGGCGGGCGGGCCTGTCACGCCCCTACCTTCTGGACCTGACGATCAACGCGCCGAACCGGATCTTCATCCGGGGCCGTGGCCTTGACGCGGAACTGGGGGGGGCTTTGCGGCTGACCGGCAGCAGTGACGCGGTAGTTCCCAGCGGCGGGATCGACCTGATCCGCGGACGGCTGGATATTCTGGGGCGGCGGCTTGACCTGTCGGAAGCGCAGTTGCGGCTGGAGGGCAACCTTGATCCGCTCCTGCGGATCGTGGCGTCGAACAGCAGCGACGGGGTGACCAGTTCGGTGGTGATCGAAGGCAGCATCTCGGCCCCCGAGATCAGCTTTACGTCAGTCCCCGATCTGCCAGAGGAAGAGGTGCTGGCGCATCTGCTGTTCGGGCGGCAATTGAATGCGTTGTCGGCCCTGCAAGCGGCGCAACTGGCCAATGCAGTTGCGACGCTGGCCGGGCGGGGCGGCGAGGGCATCATAACCAAATTGCGCCGGAATTTCGGGCTGGATGATTTTGATCTGGTGACAGACGAGAGCGGCGGCACCTCGCTGCGGCTGGGCCGGTATGTGGCGAAGAACATCTACACCGAGGTGATCGTAGGCAGCGCGGGGACAAGTCAGCTAAATCTGAACCTCGATGTCCGACCCGGCGTGACCGTGCGCGGGTCTGCGGATTCCGAAGGCGATACCGGGATCGGCGTGTTCGTGGAACGGGATTATTGACGCCGGGGAGGCATGACCGCGTTTAGTGCCGCCCCAAGTAGCACCGCATACGAACTGAACCAGAACCACATCAGCAGTGCCACCACAGCACCGATCGACCCGTAAATCTGATTATAGCTGCCAAAATTGGCCAGATAGACCATGAATCCGCGCGAAACGACCAACCAGAGCATGCTGGACAGAATCAAGCCCGGCAGGATGCGTGGTCGCGCGCGCGGAGTGTGGTTCGGGCCAAAACGATAGGCAAGAGCTACTCCCAGAATGACCACGGCAAGGCCCAGCAATTGGTTGGTTATCTGCAACCACAGGGTCGAAGACGGCCCAATTGGTAACACAGCCAGCAATAGCGGCACGATCACCGCAGCAAGCACCGACACCAGCGCCACAGCGATCAGTATGAAAGTCAGCAGAACAGCCTGAACCATGTGCCAGAAGCCGTGCCGGCTGGTCGTGCCATAGGCCGAATCAAGGCCCTGCATCAGCGCATCCACGCCCGCGCGCGCCGACCACAGCGCGAAAGCTGTCGACACGATAGTGGCAACACCCAAGGTATCACCATTCGACGTGATCAGCGCCTTTACCTGATCGTCCAGCAGGTGAAACGCATCATTGGGAAGGAAATCCTGCAACAGAAGAACCTGTCCGCGAATGACCTCAGGATCAGATGCAAATCCCCATAGCGCAATGACAGATGCGGCCGCCGGAAAGATGGCGAGAAAACCAAAGAAGGCGACCCCTGCCGAGATAAGGCCAAGATTGGCCTCGCCGCTGCGACGCCACAAGCGCAGGACCGTATCAATCGCAGGGCGGACGCGGGTCAGCATTCGGGATGCTTTCTGCACTTGCCTTGGGGTATGCCGGTTTCCCGCCACTTTGGCCCTTATTTGGCCGGGCAGCCTTAGCTGCGTCAATGCCGGGGGCGGGGTTGCCGAGAAAAGCGCCGTCCCGTGGCGAATGAGCCCGTCTCGTTGATGTCACGCACCTGCCGCCGCCAATGTAAGGTGAGCCGGTTCTACCCAGCGAAACACCAACCTACGTGCAGCCTCAGGATCGTCTGCGCCAACTGCGGCCCGCAACAGCCGCAGCGCCTGCGCCATTTCGAACTCTGATAGCGCGCGTTCCTGCGCGCGCAGGATCTTTGGATGGATCGTCGGCAGCAGAGTCCAGCCGATGAACAGCTCTTCATGCAGCTTCTCGCCGGGGCGCAAACCGATGGTGCGAATCTCAACGTCGCCATCGGGGTTGGCAGCATCGCGCGGGGAATAGCCCGCCGCCTCGATTATCTGCACCGCAAGGTCACGGATGCGGACCGGACGTCCCATGTCGAGCACGAACACATCCACGCCCGCACCCTGCGCGCCACCGAAGGTTCCGGCGGCAAGCAGCAGATGCGCCGCCTCGGCGATGGTCATGAAGTAGCGGGTCACATCGTCATGGGTCAGCGTTACCGGGCCGCCCCGCGCGATTTGTTCACGGAACAGCGGAACGACAGAGCCAGAAGATCCCAGCACATTTCCGAAACGCACAATGGAAAAGCGCGTGGTAGGGTTGCGCGCGCCCAGATCCTGCACCGCCATTTCCGCCAGCCGCTTGGTTGCGCCCATCACGTTGCCAGGTCGCACCGCCTTGTCAGTGGAAATCAGGATGAAACGGTCAACCAGCGCCTCTGCCGCAGCCTCGGCCAACGTGCGCGTGCCCAGTACGTTGTTTTCGATGCCCGCGATCGGATTGGCTTCGACCAGTGGCACATGCTTGTAGGCGGCAGAGTGGAAAACCACCTGCACCTTGTGGCGGGCAAGAACAGATCGAACCAGTTGGGAATCGGTGATTGACCCAAGCACAGCCTCGATTTGCGTTGTGCCGGCCATAGGGCGCAAATCCTTGTCGATAGTATAAAGCGCGGCTTCGCTGAGATCGAACAACACCAGGCGCGCGGGGCGGCAGGACAGCAGTTGACGACACAGTTCCGACCCGATGCTGCCGCCCGCCCCCGTTACCAGCAACGACCGCCCGGCATAGCTCTGGCAGGTTTCCGGATCAGCGGGTTCCAGCGGCGCGCGGTTCAGGAAGCACCCCGGCAGCACGGGGATCAACCGATCGACAAGCGCCTCTTGCCCGATCAGCTGGGCGAAAGACGGGACGGTCTGCACCTCGAACCCTTCGGCCTGCAGGGTCCGGGCAATCCGGGTCTGTCGCGGGGCCGATAGTGCCGGCATCGCAAGGATAACCCGCTTTGCGCCGCGAGCCTTGGCAAGGCGCAGCGCCGACGCGGGCGAAAAGACGCGCAGACCGGCCAGAGTCATGCCATGCAGCGCGCTGCTGTCATCGAGAAAGGCCACCGGGACGATCGTGTCGTGCCGGCGCAGCGCCGCTGCAAGCTGCAGCCCCGTATCGCCCGCGCCATAGATCAGAACGGCGCTGCGCGGTCTGCCGTGGCGCAGCACAACCAGCAACAAATGCAACAGCGCCACGCGTGCGCCAACCGCGATCAGAAGGAACGCCAGCCCGAAAAGCAGCACAGCCGTATCGGGCAAGGCGGTGTTGTCCAGCCGTGCAAGCGACTTCAGGGCCAGCGCCGCCAGAAAGGCAACGACCGCTGTCCGCAGGGCGCCTGCCTTTTCATAGGTGTTAAGCTTGATGCGGTGCAGGCCCAGCGACGCCGACAAAGCCAGAACCAGTACGCCCAGCGCCAAGCACGCTACCACCGACGGCGACACCGCGTGTAGCCGTGCCACCGCGATCAGCGCCACCAACGCCGCCGCAAGATCGAGGCCCAGCAAGATGCCGCGTTTCTGTGTCCGCGTGAGGTGGTCGATCCAAGCATGGCTGACGGCAATGGCGCGTGACAGTCCGATCATCATTCCCCCGAACTACCCATCCTGTTGGCCGGCGTCTTCCAGTATTGCGCCCCGTTGGTTGCCGCGCGGTTAAGGCTGTTTTGGCGGCTTTCGGTGCGGCATGGCGACGTGACGAAGGGTCACCACAAGTAACCGCAGATCGAGCCAGATCGTGCGGCGGCGCTGGTACAGCAGATCAAGCCGCGCTTTCTGTGGAATGCAGCGGCGGGCATAGACCGTATCGGTTTCCGTTAGCGTGCGGCAACCGGCAAGCAACCTTTCCTCATGGGCGTGAAAGTGCAGTGTGGCCAGGCCGGTCAAGCCGGGGCGGCTTCGCAGGACGCGCACATAAATGTCGGGAAACCGCGCCACATAGACTGGCAACGGCGGGCGGGGGCCGACAAAACTCATGTCGCCGCGCAGGATGTTCCACAGCTGTGGTGCCTCGTCCAGCCGTGTGCGGCGCAGGATGCGCCCGATGGCGGTGATGCGTGCCGCCTTGTCACCGCCCGAAACGCCTTGATCGGCGATTGCCACCTGCATCGTGCGCAGCTTCCACAGCCGGAACGGGCGGTCTGGGGCGCGCATCCGCAGGGCCGCATGAAAAATCGGGCGGCCCTGCACAAGCCACAACGCGAAGATCAGGATCGTCACCGGAACCACCAGCAGGGCCGCGCAAACCAACGCCAGCACGACATCGCAGAGCCGTTTGGCGGGCGTCACGCCGAAAGCCGGACAAGCGAGCGCCATTCCGCCACCATTCGGGCCGGGTCGGCGGGCGGCAGCGCTGCGGGCAATGTATCTGACAGTCGTGCCCCGGCAAGCGCCACCCGACCGGCAACGCGCGGATTATAGGGGCCAAAGTGCCACGGAATCGACGCGGCATCCAGCATTTCGCCCATCGAGCGGACCGGGGCCTGTGCAAGGTTCAGAACGCTTGGCAACCGTGCGCCCGTCAACGCCTGCATGATCAGCGACCCAAGTGCGCCAGCCAGTGTTGCCGGACCGATCCAACTGCGCTCTGGCCCGTCGTGATGGCCGGGAACCGGATCAAGCCGCACCGCGCTGCCGGGGCACGCTGCGCCAAGCAGCGCATCAGCGCCCACGACATTGCCCACGCGCAGGATCGTTAGGGCTGGACCCGTCCAACACAGGGCGGCCCGCTCCATTTCGGCCTTTTTAACGCCGTAGGGCGTCGCAGGGCGGGGTAAATGCGATTCGTCCATAAGACCGGAGCAATTCGCTGCGTAGACTGCGGCCGACGAGATCAGGAACAGGTGCCGCGCGCCAAAACGGACTGCAGCATCATGTGCCGCGCGCGCAAGGCGAAGGTTGTCGGCAAGCGCGTCGGGTCGGGTCGGTGGCGCACCGGCAAGGTTCAGGACAATATCCGGGGCAGGGTCCATCGCCGGGCAAGGGGTTCTTGAGATATCCCAGTAAAGCCAGCCATCCCTGCGCGCCACGCGGGTTTGCCAGACGGGATGAAACCCGGCGGGCGGGGCCATCGTCCATGCCGCACGCAACAGGGTGCCAACCCGTCCGGTTGCGCCGGTGATCAGAACGCGGGGAAGTGCCGATTGACCCATGCCGTCATCTCCTTGTCAGAGAAGCAGCATCGGGGAACGGGCTTACCGGGCGGTTAAGCCTGTTCGTCGTCCTCCAGCAAGGTCCGAAGTTCACGCAGGATCGGGAGGACGATGCGCAGCTTTTCCGCGCCCAGCGCCTGCACGATATCGGCGATCAGGGGTGTGATAGACTGCACGGCGGCATCGCGTGCGGACCGGCCCGAGGGGCTGATCGCCACGAACTTGCGCCGCGCATCGTCCCAGTCGGGGCGGATATGGACGTGGCCCGCCCATTCCAGTTTGGTCAGAGTGTTGGTCATCGCCCCGCGGGTGACGTGGAAAGCGCGGGCAAGCTGAGCCGGACTGCGTTCATCGCCCACGCCGGCAAGGTGGTTCAGGACCGAGAACTGCGACAACTCCATCCCGCGCGGCAACAGCTTTGCGATTCGGCTGCGGGCAAGCTGATCGGCGATCAGAAGCTCGCTGAACAGGGCAACGGCGATGTCTTCGGACTTGTCGTTCATCCCGGACCGTCGAAAGTGCGGTCGTGGATGAGCGAGGGGATGCGGGCGCGGGCCTGTGCGACTTCGGCAAGGTCGATCTGCGCAAAGGTAACGCCGGGTTCGGTGCCGGCATCGGCCAGGATTTCACCCCAAGGGCCGATGACAAGGCTGTGGCCATGGGTATTACGGCCTTTGCCTGCGGCTTCGGGATGAAAACCGGTCTGGGCGGGCGCCAGGATGTATCCACCGGTTTCGATTGCTCGGGCGCGCAACAGCGGCTCCCAATGGGCGGCGCCCGTGATGTGGTTGAACGCGGCAGGCACGGTGATGATCTGCGCGCCAGCCTGTGCCAGCCGGCGATAAAGCTGCGGAAACCGGACGTCATAGCAGACGGTCATGCCGATCTTGCCGAACGGTGTATCTGCCAGAACGGCCCGCGCGCCCGGTCGGTAGCCTGCAGATTCGCGGTAAACCTCGGTTTCAGACACGTTCCCGTCAAACATGTGGATCTTATCATAGCGCGCAGCGATCTGCCCGGTCGGATCGATCAGCAGGCTGCGGTTCGCGAAACGGCCATCCGCTCCAACGGTTTTCAACCCGAGTGAACCGATCAGCAACCAGATGCCCGCACGGGACGCTTCGTTGCGCAATGTGGCAAGCGTCGGGTCGGTGTCTTCGGGATGCAGAACGTTCCGCTGATGGTCACGGTTTGCACTTAGCAGATTGGTACATTCCGGGGTCAGCACCAAACCCGCACCCCCCGCCGCAGCGGCGCGAACATGTGCCACTGTCACCGGCAAGTTTGCTGCCGGATCGTCTGTCACCGTCAACTGAACCAGCCCAACGCGCATCTCAGCCGGCCAGAAGCAGGTCAAGCTTGTCCGCCTTGTCCATTGCGTAAAGGTCATCGCAGCCGCCGACATGGGTCGTGCCAACAAAGATCTGTGGCACGGTACGCCCGCCGTTTGATCGCTGCATCATCGCAGTGCGCAAAGCAGCATCGCGGCTGACGTCAATCTCGGTATAGGCGACCCCTTTTTGAGTCAGCAAGCGCTTGGCGGCGTGGCAATAGCCACAAAGAGGGGTGGTATAGATTTCGACGGGTTTCATGGCCTGATCCTTGCAGTCGCCGCGACTATAGGGATTTAGGCATCCTTCGCAACGCGCGCCAGCACCAGAACGGAAACCGAACTGGCACCCCCGGCAAGGCAGGCATCAGCCGCCGCCGCAAGCGTTGCCCCCGAGGTCATGACATCATCGACCAACAGCACGGGGCGGTTCTTCAGCTTGTCGCCATGGCGCGGATGGACGCAAAGCGCACCTGCGACATTGCGGAAGCGACCCTCACGATCGCGACCCTCCTGGCTGCGGGTGCTACGGCGGCGCAACAAGAGGTCGGGACAATGCGCGAGATGCGTTTCATGCGCGACCGCGGCAGAAAGAAGTGCGGCCTGATTGTAGCGCCGCGTCAGCAGGCGCAGCCAATGAAGCGGGATCGGGGCAATCAGCATGTCCGGCTTCAAAAGCGGGACCGCTGCCTTTGCCATCCAGAGCGCCGCCGGCCTTGCCAGATCAAGCCGGTCGCCGTGCTTCAGCGACAGCACCAGTTTGCGGCCGTTGTCGCGGTACAACAGAGCGGCACGGCCCTGTTCCCACGGGCGTGCAATGGTCAGGCAGTCGTCACAATGCACCGCATGGCCGGGGTCGTCACCGGGAAGGGGGGTGCCGCAATCGTCGCAGACCAGGCCGCTGACAAACGCCGTCTCGCGCCAACAGGGGCCGCACAACCCGAAATCTGTGGTCACCAACGTGTCGCAAGTCAGGCATTGCGGCGGGTAGACCAACTGTAGTGCAGCTTGCAATCCCACCGCTTCCCCCCTAGGTCCGCGCCATGCAGACGCCCCCGCTTTTGACTGACCGCGCAGCCCTGTGCCGCAACCGCGCCCGTGCGGCCCGCGCGCCTGCTCTGTTCCTGCAGGACGACGCGGCGGATGAGGTTCAGGAAAGGCTTGTCGAGGTTAACAGAACCTTTACGGCACCGGCCATCGTGACGGGTTTTCCAGCATTGTGGCAGGCCCGCATGCCGGGCGCGCGCGTCGTATCCGATGACGAGGTGCTGGATTTGCAGCCGGGGGCGCATGATCTGGTGATCCATGCGCTATGTCTGCACTGGGCCAGCGATCCGGTTGGGCAGTTGGTGCAATGCCGCCGCGCGCTGCGCCCAGACGGGCTGTTCCTGGGCGTGCTGTTCGGAGGACAGACATTGGCAGAACTGCGTGCCTGTCTGGCCGAGGCGGAAGTGGCGGTGACCGGCGGCCTGTCGCCGCGCGTGTTGCCGATGGGCGAGATCCGCGATCTGGGCGGGCTGTTGCAGAGAGCGGGGTTCGCTCTGCCGGTGGCGGACAGTGCGGCGCGGACGGTGACCTATGGTGACGCCGGGCGGCTGATGGCCGACCTGCGCGCGATGGGCGAGGCGAATGCCCTGACCTCGCGGCTGCGGCACCCCACGCGGCGCGGGGTATTTGCCGAAGCGGCAAGACACTATGCAGCCAGTTATCCAGCCGAAGGTGGCCGGATACGGGCAACGTTCGAGATGATCTTCATGACGGGATGGGCGCCTGACGACAGCCAGCCCAAGCCGTTGCGCCCCGGATCGGCAGCGCAACGTCTGGCCAATGCGCTGGGTGCGGTTGAGACGCCTCTGCCGCCCGCAAACGAGCGCGGCGGTTGACCCCGCAGAATATGCGTTTACATCCGGTATATCATCTTATGACAGGACGCCGCTCATGCTGGATGCCAAAACGGGCAAGACAGAGCCCCAAGCGATCCCGGCACTGATTGCTCCGGGGGTGGGGCGTCTTGCCCACGCGCCCGCCGACCACCCGCAAGTGCGCCCCGCCAAGGTGGGGGTGCTACTTGCCAATCTGGGAACACCGGACAACTACGACTACTGGTCGATGCGCCGCTATCTGAACGAGTTCTTGTCAGACAAGCGGGTGATCGACTACGCCTCGTGGAAGTGGCAGCCGCTGTTGCAATTGATCATCCTGACCAAACGCCCCTTCAGTTCGGGCGCGAATTACAAGCTGATCTGGAACCACGAAAAGGGCGAAAGCCCGCTGATGACCATCACGCGCGATCAGACTGCCAAGATCGCGGCGGCGCTGGCCGAAGTGCATGCGTCCGATGTCATGGTCGATTTCTGCATGCGCTATGGCAATCCGTCGACCGAGTCGCGTGTTCGCGCGATGGTCGAAGCGGGGTGCGAAAAGATCCTGTTCTTCCCGCTTTATCCTCATTACGCGGCAGCGACCGTAGCCACCGCGAATGATGCTTTTTTCCGCGCGCTGATGAAGGAAAGGCGGCAGCCTGCATCGCGAACAGTACCGGAGTATTTCGATCATCCGCTTTACATCGACGCCTTGGCGCAATCAGTGGAGCGGGTCTATGCGGGCCTTGATCACAAGCCGGATGTGCTGGTGGCCAGCTATCACGGAATGCCCAAGCGGTATCTGATGTCAGGTGATCCGTATCATTGTCAATGCGCGAAGACTTCGCGCCTGCTGCGCGAACGCCTGGGCTGGGACAAAGCGGCGATCGACACCACGTTCCAGTCCGTCTTTGGCCCAGAGGAGTGGCTGAAGCCCTACACGGTCGAACATGTTGCCGAGCTTGCCCGCCAGGGCAAAACGAACATCGCGGTGATAGCGCCCGCATTTTCCGCCGATTGCATCGAAACGCTGGAAGAGATCAACGGCGAAATCCGCGAGGCGTTTGAATACGCGGGCGGAAAGACGTTTACCTATATTCCCTGCCTAAACGACGATGACGCGCATGTGCGCGCCTTGGTTGCGGTGATCGGGGAAAATCTTTCCGGCTGGATGCGCTGAGGCGCGTCCGCCGGTCAGGCAGAAAAACGGACGCCAAAAATGAAAAAAGACGGTGGATTCCCCCACCGCCTTTTCCATGACGTATTCGTCAGATCAGGCCGAAGCTGCGGCGATGACCAGAACGAGCAGAAGCAGCGGAACGATAATGCCGCCAGCCGACGAAGAGGTTTGCTCTTCAACAACAACCGGTTCCATTACGGGCTCGGCCATGCCACCCGCGAAAGCGGTGGTAGCAGCGCCCGTCAGGGCAGCGGCGAGAACGAGTTTCTTCATGTTAACCTCCAGATATTGCACGCCACCGAATATTTCAGAGGACGATGGCGCGCACCCAAGCTGTACCTCGTAAGCCTTTCATAAGCAGCTTAGCCTAACGATTGCAACGTGACTCCGCTGCGAAAACACTCTCATTGCGGCTGTGTCGTCAAATTAGCAACACCTGCGTCCCGACCGAGGTCAGAGCGAACAATTCAAGAATGTGTTCATTGTATAAGCCAATGCAGCCATTGGAGGAACGGCGGCCGATCTTGCGTGTGTCCTGGGTGCCGTGGATACGGTAGGCGGGCCAGGATAGATACAGGGCGCGCATACCCAAGGGGTTGTCCGGCGCGCCGCCTTCGACGAATTCGGGCCAGTCGGGATTGCGCTCGCGCATCGACGCGGTTGGGCGCCACGGCGGGTTTTCGACCTTCTGGATCACTTCGGTCTTGCCCAGTCGTGTCAGTTCTTCGGACAGCGGCACAGAGGTGGGATAAAGCTTGTAGACTGACTGATCTTCAGTCCAGAAGTGCAGGGCGCGCGACCGTGTATCGCACAGGATTGCCCCGTTCCGCGTACTTTCGAAATACTGGCGCCAGTCGAGCGCACGAAAACTTGAGATATTGCTGCGTACGGCTCCGCCGACGCTGCTGTCTGCCTCGGTCGATCCCTGCATGGCCCATGCCGGTGCCGCAAGGCCAGCCAGCAAGGCGGCTCCAGTACCCAAAAATGCCCTGCGGCCCGATTTGTCGGGGTTGTCAGCAGTCATCTGCTCGTCTCCATTTCTTCTTTTTTGTGGCATTGACATTACAGTCATATCATCTGGTTCGCAAATCAAAGGCGCGTCATTGTGATTGCCGCAGGTCGCCGGGCTGCGCGGCACCAAGCCGGTCCACAAGATCGGCCTGATCCACAGAATTAGCCGGTCACGCAGAGTTGGGTTTGAACCCGGGCGCGGCTTTCGATAAGGGACAATTCTGCCGAAGTCTCCGGGGTTAGTCGAAATGAAGTCTTTGCCCACGATCATGCTGTGCGCCGCTGTCGCACTGTCCGCCTGCGCGGGTACGGGGATTGCGACCGGCGGGGGTGGTGGACAGATCGCCCAAGGCGATGCCGGCGAAATTCAGTTCAAGGCGCTCGACGCGGTCAATGCGCTGCGCGGGGCCAAGGGGTTGCAGCCGATGCAACTGAACGCGCAGCTGAACGCCGCAGCCGCAACCCATTCGCGCGACATGTCGGTGCAGAACCGGCCGTGGCACTTTGGATCGGACGGATCGTCGCCGATCGACCGGGTTACGCGGGTGGGCTACACCGGACGGATGCTGGGAGAGTTGATCTCGGAGACCTACCAGACCGAGTTGGAAACCCTGTCGGATTGGATGGAACAGCCCGACACGCGCAGTGTGATCATGGACCCGGCGGCAACCGAAGTGGGGTTTTCGTGGTATCAGGAAGCCAACGGCAAGATCTGGTGGACAATGGTGACGGGTACGTCGCAGTCCTTCAGCCCGCAGTTTGCCGGCCTGCCACAGGGCTGAAACGTGATGGGACCAGATCGCAGCGAGTGCAGTCTGGCCCAGCCAACCGGGGGTTTCACACCCCCGGACCCCCGTGGGGTAGTCAGGCCGAAAAGAAGCCAAATTTGAGTCAAACCGGAACGACTATCGTTCAGGCCCGCGTCATGGCGTGATCAGGATCGGCGTGCCGGGACGGACCATCGCGTAGATGTCTTCCATTTCCTTGTTGGTCACGGCGATGCAACCCGCCGTCCAGTCGCCACGGTTTCCGTTTTTCCGGGTGTACCCGTGAATGAATATGTCGCCACCCGGCGGTCGCCCGTTCGCCAGGGCAAAGGCCCGGTCCTCGTCATTAGGATACGATATCCCCAGTGACAGATGATAGTTGCTGCGCGGGTTCTTGTGGCTGATGCGATAGCTGCCCTCGGGTGTTTTGCCATCACGCTCGAACTGTTTGTGGCCGACGGGACCAAAGCCAAGCCCGATGTCGTAGGCCTTGAGCACTTCGGCATTGTGCAAGAGGTACATCTTGCGGTCAGCCTTGTGAACCTCGACCCGCGTCACTTCGGGGCCGTTGTAGGTTTTGAATTTCGATCCGCAGGCCGAAATCCCGACCGCGAGGATGCCGATTAGAAGTAGCCGCAGTGCCCGCATGTGCTGTGCCTGTCGCCTGTTTTTCCAAAGCGATACAGCAGTGATGCCCGCTTCGCAAACGTCGAATGGCTCACGGTTTCGTGAGTTTGTGGGCAATCAGCCTCGCGCTGCACGGCCAATGCTGAACCGGGCGGCAAGTTCGACGTGGGATGACCAGCGGAACTGATCAACAACTTGCACCCAGTCAAGGCTGTAGCCGGCATCGACCAGCAGCCGTGCATCGCGCGCGAATGTGATCGGATTGCACGACAGTGCCGCGATCACCGGAACGCGGGCGCGCGCCAGTGCCGCCGTTTGAGCCTCGGCCCCGGCGCGAGGCGGGTCGATTACCACCGCCTCAACACCTTTGAATTCGTCAGGTTCCAGCGGACGGCGGAACAGGTCGCGCGCCTCGGTTGTGACGCGGTGCAGGCCGGTCGCCTGCCGCCAGCCCTTGTCGAGTGCGGCCAGCATCGTGGCATCGCCTTCGACTGCGTGCACCTCGGCTGTTTCGGCAAGCGGCAACGAAAACGTGCCTGCGCCCGCGAAAAGATCGGTGATGCGCCGGGCTTTGCCCACCGCCTCAAGCAGGGCGGCAAGCAAAGCGGCTTCACCTTCGGCCGTGGCCTGCAAAAAGGCGCCGGGGGGTGGCGCAACCAAAGCAGGGCCGAACCGCTGTAACGGGGCGGTGCGAAGGGCGATCATCTCGCCCTCCCATGTCAGGCGAGCCAGGCCCTGTGTTTCGGCGACCCGCGCCAGATCGAGGCGCAGCATCGAGTCCAGCGGTTTGCCACCCGTAACACAAACATCCGCGCCGCCCAGACTGCGCGTGATCGTCAGCGATAGCTCTGCCGACCGCGAGCCACCCGTGACCACCAGCGCCTGAAGCGCGGGGAATATCGCCAACAGGTCAGGATGCAGAAGCTGGCAGTCGGGAATCGCCACCAGCACATCCGAGGCGCGGGCGTGAAACCCCAGAAGCGTACCGCCCTTGGTACGGCGCGCGGCCAGAGTGGCACGGCGGCGCGACCGGGGGGGCGAGGTAATGATGGGGCGAAACGGCGCATCAAGCCCCTGCCCCGCAAGCGCGCCGCGCACGACAGACAGCTTCCAGTCGGCAACCAGCGGATCAGCGGCATGCTGCATCAGACAACCGCCGCAGGTGCGGGCGTGGGCGCAGGGCGGGCGGATACGGGCGGGCGACGGCGTGACGATCTTGGCGTTGACCATCCGGTCGCCCGTCACGTCGCCTTCGACAACCTCGCCGGGCAGCGTCTGAGCGACAAAAACCGGCCCGTCGGGACCGCTGGCGATACCGTCGCCCCGGTGGCCAAGGCGGTCTATGGTCAGGATCACTCGGCAGCTTCCTTTTCGTCGACGCCAATGAAGCCGCCTGACTGACGGTTCCAGTAGCGCGCGTAAAGACCCGCTTTGGCCAGCAGCGCGTCATGACTGCCTTCTTCCACGATGCGGCCGTCATCCATCACGATGATCCGGTCCATCGCTGAGATCGTCGACAGGCGATGCGCTATGGCCAGCACCGTCTTGCCCTGCATCACGCGGCCCAGTGCGTTCTGAATGCTCGCCTCGACCTCGCTGTCCAGCGCGCTTGTCGCCTCGTCCAGCACAAGGATCGGCGCATCTTTCAGGAAGGCGCGGGCAAGCGCGATGCGTTGCCGCTGACCCCCCGACAGCTTGACGCCACGCTCGCCAAGAAAGGCGTCGTAGCCCTTGCGACCGTTGTGGTCGATCATCTGCAGGATGAAATCATGCGCCTCGGCGGCCTTGGCGGCGGCGATCAGATCGGCCTCGGTCGCGTCGGGGCGACCGTAAAGGATGTTGTCGCGGGCCGATCGGTTGAACATCGCGGTTTCCTGCGTGACCATGCCGATCTGCCGTCGCAGAGATTCCTGCGTGACCCGGCGCACATCCTGCCCTTCGACCAGAATACGCCCGGTTTCGGTGTCATATAGCCGAAGCAGCAGCGACACGAGCGACGACTTCCCGGCCCCGGATGCCCCAACGATGCCCAACTTCTCGCCCGCCGC
>JANNWS010000113.1:0-41908 GCA_031408575.1 Rhodobacterales bacterium | reverse complement strand
TGCCAACCGACCGCGTCCCATTACATTGCCGGAAAGCCCTTTGAAGACCCGACCGGCGCGGCCATGGAAAGCGTCTACCCTGCCACGGGCGAGGTGATCGCACGGCTGTATGCGGCCAGCGACGCGACGGTCGACCGCGCGGTGCAGGCGGCGACTGCGGCACAAAAGGGCTGGGCCGCCATGCCGGGGCGCGACCGGGGCCGCGTCCTGCGCCGCGCCGCCGACCTGATCCGTGCCCGCAACCGCGAACTGTCCGAACTTGAAACGCTGGATACTGGCAAGGCGCTGCAGGAAACGCTGGTGGCGGATGCAGCGTCTGGCGCAGATTGTCTTGAATACTTCGGCGGGCTTGCGGCCGGGATCGAAGGCATCCACGTCGATCTGGGCGGGTCGTTTCTTTACACCCGGCGCGAGCCATTGGGCGTGGTCGCCGCGATCGGGGCATGGAACTATCCGATCCAGATTGCCTGCTGGAAGGCGGCAGCAGCGCTGGCCGCCGGGAACGCCATCGTCTTCAAGCCGGCCGAGGCGACACCGCTTTCGGCACTGAAGCTGGCCGAAATCCTGACCGAGGCGGGCTTGCCGGACGGCGTTTACAACGTGGTGCAGGGGGCCGCCGATACCGGGCGGGCGCTGGTGCGCCATCCCGGCGTGGCCAAGATCTCGTTGACCGGGGAAAGCCGGACCGGCCGCCACGTCATGCGCGAGGCGGCAGAGACGCTGAAGCATGTGACGCTGGAACTGGGCGGGAAATCCCCGTTGATCATCTTCGACGATTCCGATGTGGAAAACGCGGTGTCGGCGGCGATGCTGGCCAATTTCTATTCGACCGGGCAAATCTGTTCCAACGGCACGCGGGTGTTCGTGCAAAAGCGGCTGAAGGCGGCTTTCCTTGACCGGCTGGTCGCGCGCACCCGTGCCATCCGGCTGGGCGATCCGATGGATGAGGCAACTCAGCTTGGCCCCCTGGTCAGCCACGCCCACCGGGAAAAGGTTCTGTCCTATCTAAAGCTTGGACGTGAGGAAGGGGCAGCCCTGATGGTCGGCGGGGATGCTCCCGTATTGCAGGGCTTCGAAGGCGGGGCCTTCGTTTCGCCCACGGTCTTTGCCGATGTCACCGACAACATGCGCATCGCGCGCGAGGAAATCTTCGGGCCGGTGATGTGCGTGCTGGACTTCGATACCGAGGATGAGGTCATCCGCCGCGCGAACGCCACGCCCTTTGGTCTTGCCGCCGGGGTGTTCACCCGCGACATTACCCGCGCGCACCGGGTGATCGCACGACTGGATGCCGGGACGACCTGGATCAACACCTACAACCTGACCCCGGTCGAGATGCCCTTTGGCGGGGTAAAGCAGTCGGGGCTGGGGCGGGAAAACGGCCGGGCGGCGCTGGACGCGATGACGCGGGTGAAAAGCGTATATGTCGAGGCCGGTGATGTCTGGGCACCTTATTGACCATCAGGGGAAACATGGCGATGAAATCGGTTTCAGGGTTCTACGGGGTCTATCCGGTTGCCTTTGCGCTGTTCGGCGCTGACGGCATGTTGAACCGTGCCGCTGTCCGCACGCAGGTGCAGGCGATGGTGCGCCACAAGGTTCACGGCATCACCGTGCTGGGTCTGGCCAGCGAGGTACACCGGCTGTCGGCAGCGGAACGGCAGTGCCTGATGGAATGGGTGATCGAGGATGCCGCCGGGCAAGTTCCTGTAGCCGTCACCATAGCCGAACCAAGCGTCGAGGCGCAGGTTGCCTTTGCCGGGCGGGCAAGCGCGGCGGGTGCCGCCTGGCTGATCCTGCAACCGCCGCCGGTCAAGGCCGTGCCGGAGGCGACGCTGATCCGATTTTTTGGTGCGGTGGCGGAAACGGTCGATCTGCCGCTCGCGATCCAGAACGCGCCGGAATATCTGGGCGTGGGACTGTCGGCCGCAGGGATATCCGCGCTGAACCGGGCGCATCCCAATGTGTCGATGGTGAAGGTCGAGGCAACCGCAGCGGCAGTCCAGCGGCTGTTCACCGAAACCGAAGGCCGGATGGATATCTTCAACGGTCGCGCCGGGAACGACATGGTTGAATCGCTGCGGGCGGGGGCGGTCGGGTTCGTGCCGGGCGGCGAAAGTTTTGACGTCCTGACGGGCATCTTCAACGATCTGACGACCGCGCAGGGGAACCGTGCGCGGGGCGAAGCGCGATACCGCGAAATCCTGCCGCTTCTGGCCTTCCTGATGGAATCGGTGGATCACTTCCTGCTTTATGGCAAGCATCTGCTTGGGCTGCGGCTGGGGGCGGATCTGGCGGACTTCAAGCCGCGCGCACCACATGCCGAGCCGCTGCCGTTCTCGCTTGCATTCCTGCAGGCCGAGGCGGCCCGAATGGGAAGGCTGTAGAGAATGGCGGGCTGGGACATTGGCGATTTTGGTCGCGTTATTGCGGGTGACGGGGCTTACCGCGTGCTGGTGGTGGGGGCCGCCAGCGGCATCGGGCGGGCTACGGCAGAGTATCTGGCGGGCTGCGGCGCGACTGTCACGCTGGCAGATCGTGACGGCGACGGGGCGGCCGCTGTGGTACAAGGCATCCGACAGACCGGTGGCCAGGCATCGGCGCTGGCGCTTGATGTGACGGATGCGCAGCAGGTGTCGGACAGTCTGGGGGCTGTCACCGGCACTCACGGGCCATTTCACGCAGCGGTCAACGCCGCCGGGGTGACCGGCATCACCAATGTGCCGGGTCATCTTGTGGCGCTGGCCGATTTCGACCGGGTGGTCGAGATCAACCTGCGCGGCGCGCTGCTGCTGACGCAGGCGGTTCTGCCGGGAATGTTGGCGGCCGGGTTCGGGCGCATCCTGCATGTCGCTTCGATCGCGGGGAAAGAGGGCAATGCCGGTATGGCGGCCTATTCGGCCAGCAAGGCGGGCCTGATCGGGTTGGTCAAAACCATGGCCAAGGATTGCGCCACCAGTGGCGTCACCATCAACACCCTGGCCCCGGCAGTGATCCAGACGCCGATGGTCGCAGCCCTGCCCGAGGCGACGGTCAGCTACATGACCGCCAAGATTCCGATGGGGCGCTGCGGCACGCTGGATGAGGCCGCACGGATGGCAGCTTTTGCCATTTCGCCGGCCTGCGGATTCACCACAGGGTTCACATTCGATCTTTCCGGCGGACGCGCCACATATTGAAAGGGCTTTGCAGTGACCGACCCTGATCTGCGATCCGCCGGCTGGTTTCGCGGCAGCTACAAGGGTGCCTATGTCCATCGCAGCTGGATGAAGAACCAGGGCTTTCCACCGCATCTGTTCGATGGCCGCCCGGTGATCGGCATCTGCAACAGCTGGTCGGAACTGACCCCCTGCAACGCCCATCTGCGTGACCTCGCCGATTTCGTCAAACGCGGGGTGTATGAGGCGGGCGGCTTTCCGGTCGAATTTCCAGTGATGTCGTTGGGCGAATCCAACATGCGCCCGGCGGCAATGCTGTATCGCAATCTGGCCAGCATGGATGTCGAAGAAACCCTGCGCGCCAACCCGATTGACGGCGTTGTGCTGCTGGTCGGCTGCGACAAGACCACGCCCGCGCTGGTGATGGGGGCAGCAAGCTGCAACCTGCCAACTATCGTGGTGTCTGGCGGGCCGATGCTGTCGGGGATGTTTCGCGGCGAAAAGCTGGGCTCCGGCACCGACATGTACCGCCTGAGCGAAGAGGTGAAGGCCGGGCGGCTGAAGGCCGAGGATTTCCTTGCTTCCGAAGCGGCAATGAGCCGGTCACCCGGCAGCTGCAACACGATGGGCACCGCCTCGACCATGGCCTGCATGATGGAGGCGCTGGGGCTGGCGTTGCCGGGGAATGCCGCGATCCCCGCAGTGGATGCGCGCCGCAGGGTCATCAGCCAGATGTCGGGCCAGCGCATCGTCGCGATGGTGCGCGAGGATCTGCGCATTCGAAAGGTCGTCACGCGCCGGTCTTGTGAGAATGCAATCCGGGTGAACGGCGCGGTCGGCGGATCGACAAACGCGGTCATCCACCTGTTGGCGATTGCGGGCCGTCTGGGCATTCCTTTGGCGCTGGATGACTGGGACAGCTTTGGCCGCGGGGTGCCGACGCTGCTGGACCTGATGCCGTCCGGCCGGTTCCTGATGGAGGATTTCTTTGCCGCTGGTGGCCTGCCTCCCCTCATGCTCCGGCTGATCGAGGCCGGGCTGGTCGATGGTGCGGCGTTGACCGTCAGTGGCCGCACCCTTGCCGAGGCAGTGGCAGGCGAAGAGGTGTTCGACAGTTCGGTGATCCGGGGGTTCGACAACCCGGTGGCAGCCGAGGGCGGCATCGCGGTCCTGCGCGGCAACCTTGCGCCCTTGGGCGCGGTTCTGAAGCCGTCGGCCGCCAGCCCGCACCTGATGCAGCATGAAGGTGCGGCGTTGGTTTTCGACTCGATCGAGGATTACCACGCCCGGATCAACGACCCCTCGCTTGAGGTGGACGAGACCACGGTCATGGTCCTGCGCAATTGCGGCCCCATGGGCTATCCGGGAATGCCCGAGGTAGCAAACATGGGCCTGCCGCCCAAGCTGCTGCAACGCGGGGTCAAGGACATGGTCCGCATCAGCGATGCCCGGATGAGCGGAACGGCCTATGGCACGGTCGTGCTGCATGCAGCACCCGAGGCGGCAATCGGCGGGCCGCTGGCACTGATCCGCACGGGCGACCGGATCCGGCTGGATGTGCCGGGGCGCAGCCTGTCGGTCAATCTGGACGATGCCGAACTCGCAACGCGGCGCGGCGCCTGGACGCCGCCGGACATGGACCGGACCGGCTATCTCGCCCTATTCCGGGATCACGTCATGCAGGCTGACAGCGGCTGCGACTTCGACTTTCTGCACGGCGCGCGCGAGGCGGGAATTCCAAGGGTGTTCATCTGATGCAGGTCTCGTGTCTGTCCGGGCGCGGATCAATCCTTGGCGAAGGCCCGCTTTGGGACGCGGCGCGCGGTTGCCTTTGGTGGATCGATATCGAGGGACGGCGGCTGCACAGCCATAATCCGGAAACGGGTCGGAATAGCACGCAAACAATGCCGGGCCGCCCCGGCTTTGTGGCCCTGCACGCCTCTGGCCAACTGTTCCTTGGCATCGAACGCGAGGTCGTGCTGTTTGACCCGGATGCTGACAAGGGGATTTCACTGGCCGAAGTCGACTTGGATCATGACCACAACCGGATCAACGACGGGGCCTGCGACCGCGCCGGTCGGCTGTGGTTAGGCACGATGGATGGCGATGTGGCGCGGCCTTCGGGGGCGCTTTACCGGCTTGGTCCGCACGGACCCGAGGCTGCGATTACCGGGGTCATCGCGTCGAATGGTCCGGCGTTTTCCGGCGACGGCCGCTGGCTGTTTCATTGCGACACGCTTGGCCGTCGGATCTTGCGCTATCCTTTGGATGCAGACGCAAGGCTGGGGGCAGGCGCCCTGCTGCGCGCCTTCACCGCCGACGAAGGTCTGCCGGATGGATTGGCATGCGACACCGAAGGCGGCTTGTGGGTCGGCCTTTGGGGCGGCGGTTGCGTCGTGCGGCTTGACGCGACAGGTGCCACCACTGCGCGGATAGCCGTGCCGGCGGCGCAGGTCACCGCCTGCGCCTTTGGCGGTTCCAAGCTGAACGATCTTTACATCACAACCGCTGCCCTGGGCCTGCCTGCCGATGCGCTGGCAGCGGCACCGGACTCTGGCGGTCTGTTTCTGTGCCGCCCCGGCCATCGCGGCCTGAACCCAACGCCAATGCAGGGTCATTTTTCCAGCCCCGAAAGGATCTCGCAACCATGACACAACTGGCCGACACAGTTCGCTATGACAGCCTCAAGGGCGCGGTGGTCGTCGTCACGGGCGGTGCATCCGGCATCGGGCGCGGGATCGTGACCGCGCTTGCCGCCCAGGGTGCGCGGGTCGCCTTTCTTGACCACGACAGCGCCGGGGCTGCGGTGACTCTGGCTGCCTGCGCCTCGGCCGAGGTTGTGTTTCTGCCCTGCGACCTGACGGATATTAAGAGTTTGCAGCACGCGCTTCACATGGCAAGCGAAAGGCTTGGCCCGATCCGGGTGTTGGTCAACAATGCGGGCAACGATGACCGGCACCAGACGCCTGAAATCACGCCCGCCTATTTCGACGAACGCATCGCGCTGAACCTCAAGCACTACGTCTTTGCCGCACAGGGCGTGCAGGCCCAGATGGCGGCGGCGGGCGGGGGCAGTATCGTCAATATCGGGTCCATCGCGTGGAAGATGGCGGACGGGTCGGCCCCGCTGTATGTCACCTGCAAGGCCGCGATCACCGGCCTGACCCGTGCGCTTGCGCGAGAGTTCGGGGCCAGGGGCACCCGCGTCAACACGGTGTTGCCCGGATGGGTGATGACCGACCGGCAGCGCAGTCTTTGGGTCGATGCGGTGGCAGAGGCGCAGATCGACGCCGCCCAGTGCCTGCCGGGACGTCTGGTCGAAGCGGACATCGCGGCAATGGTGCTGTGGCTTGCGTCGGACCAGTCGCGGATGTGTACCGGGCAGGAATTCACCGTGGACGGGGGCTGGGTGTGACGGTCAGAACCGGCTTTGCCCCGTGGGGTTCTGTCGAAGGGCAAGAGGTACGGCTGTGGTCGCTGTCGCGAGAGACAGCGCTTGGCCCGATGACGATCTGCGTGGCCGAATATGGCGCGACGGTGCAGGCGGTGCATGTACCCGACCGTGCCGGCGTGCTGCGGGATGTGGTCCTTGGGCATGACAGTCTGGCCGAGTACACCGCATCGGATGCCTATTTCGGGGCCATCGTGGGCCGTTTTGCCAACCGGATCCGGCGGGGTGAGGTGACGATTGCGGGGCAGGCGCACTGCTTGCCATGCAACGAAGGCGCGCACCATCTGCACGGCGGCCCACAGGGGTTTGACCGGCAGGTCTGGGCGGGTGCGGTCGAGGATCAGGCGCTTGTTTTCCGCCGCACCTCTCCTGCCGGGGAAATGGGCTATCCCGGCGCGCTGACGGCGGAGGTGCGCTATGAATTGACCGCCGACGCCCGCTTGCACGTTACGATGCGGGCCGCAACCGATGCGCCGACCCTGTGCAATCTGGCCCATCACGGCTACTGGAACCTTGCCGGTTCGGGCGCCGTGATGGACCATGTGATGACCAGCCCGGCCGCGTTCCTGCTGGCCACCGACGCTGATCTGCTGCCGACCGGCGAGGTGCGGACAGTGGACGGCACCGCTTGCGACTTTCGCTCAGGCCGGGTCATCGGTCGGGATTTCGATGCCGTGTCCTTGCGACCGAATGCGGACCGGACCGCCGGGGTCGGCTATGACCACACGCTTGTGCTTGGTGCCGCGGAGGCCGACGGTCTGCGCCTTGCCGCGCGCCTGTTCAGCCCGGAAAGCGGGTTGGGATTTGACCTGCGAACCAACGCGCCCGCGTTGCAGGTCTATTCCGGTGGCGATCTTGGGGCTTTTTTGATCGGCAAACATGGCAAACCCAGCGTGCAGGCCGAAGGCATCGCGCTGGAAACCCAAGGCTTCCCCTGCGCGCCGGAGTTTTCCCATTTTCCTTCCACCACGCTGGACCCAGGCCAGACCTATCTGCACCGGATGGAAATCGGCTTTTTCCACGGTGTGGCGTAGGGCTTACCCCAACCTGAACGCCGGGTCGTGCAGACCTTGGAACCCGCCGGGCCGGACAAAGGTGGCCCCATATTCGGTTACGGGCTTGGCCGCCCAGTCGCACGACGTTACCGCAACGCCGGTGTTCGCCGCCCCAATGAACACCCGGCAGGTCAGGTTCTGCACCGGACCAGCAATCTGATCCCTAACTGCGCCGCCACCCGCGCGACCGGCCGCTGGAACATCACGGCAGAAGTGGCGGCCGGAGCCTTATACCTGTGTCTTACGCAGCCACAGCGCTGAGTGGTGCCAAGATCATCGCCGATCAGGGCATGTCGGCGCGCCTTGGCCGGTTCGACGGATGGGCGCACCACCAGTGCCTATTCCCGCAGGGCAACGCTGAACATCGCAAGACTTTCAGTTCGCGGAGTGGTGCCTGCACCGGGAAGCTCGGGCCGCAGGAAATCACCGCCTTCGACCCGGATCGGATCGGATCGGATCGGATCAATGAAATGGTCGCAGATCCAAGGGATGTACTCCAGAATCTTCGTGGCCGGGTACCAGTAGGCCAGATGGTTGTGGACCTGACTCATTTCCCCAGCATGGGGGACGACGGGCAGCCGTCGTCAGTTGCAGCAGGACTGCCCCGCCGCCGGCAATGACATGGCGTTCCTGCCCGAGATGTCGCGAAAAGCCCTGCGGTGTAAGGATGCGGTTGGACCGGGGCGGGTCGCGAAGGACCGAAGGTTAGAATGAATCCAACATCAGCGCCTTTTGCCAGCTTGACCCGCAGAGAACGAAATCTAACCACAGGAATGCCGCTGCTTGCATTCGTCCGCAAGCCGCTTGCATGATAATGGGCAGATTTGGCGGTGCGAGAGGCAGGCATGGAATCCTTGATGTTGGGTCTGACAGCGGCCCTAGTCTGGGGACTTCACGACTTTACCGTGCGGCGGGTATCATCGGCGGCGGATGCAGCGGCGCTATATCTTCTGGTGCTGGGCTTCGGCGTCCTGTGGATCTTGCCATTCGCGCTTCTGACCCCCGGATGGGCAGACCTTACGCCACGGCTGATCGGTTTCACCGTCGTCGCCGGCCTGATCTATGCCGGCGGGGTCTATGCGCTGTATCAGGCCTTCGCCATCGGCCCAGTCCGCCTTGTCGCACCGATCTGCGGGGCCTATCCGCTGTTATCGGTCGGGTTGGCCATGGCGCAGGGGCAAGAGATCACTGCGCTTGTTTGGTTGGCGGCCGTGGCAGTTCTTGGTGGCGTGGCACTGGTCGCGCGCGGCGAAGGCGGAGGAACCGGGGGCTCAAAGCGCGCCGCGATCGGTTGGGCAGTCATGGCGGCTGCGGGTTTTTTTGCCAGCCTTGGCATGCTGCATTCCGCCGCTGAACTGGCCGCAGACCTTCCCATTGCCCTGATTGCCCGTGTGGCAGGATGCACCGGCATCCTGCTGCTTGTCCTGTGGCGGCGCGTTGCCGTGCGGCCAGCGCTGTCAGTCTGGCCGACCCTGGCCATGATGGCCGCACTTGACCTTGGCGGCATGTTCGCGGTCACTGCAGCCGGAAGTTTTGACCGACCGGAGTTTGCCTCGGTCACCTCTTCCTGCTTCGGGCTTGTCACCGTTCTTCTGGCCTGGCGCTTTCTGGCCGAACCGGTGCGCCCCCTGCAATGGGGCGGCATTGCCGTGGTCTTTGCAGGGGTTGCCGTGCTGTCGTCGCAGGGCTGATCACTCCGCCGCTTCCACCCGCACCGATTGCGTCAACCGCCGTTCATCCCGCGGGCTGACGCCGAAAAGTTCGGTATAGCGGCGGATCATCGGACTTGACGTCAGATACCCGACAGACGCCGCGATCTCGCGCAAGCTGTCGTTGGAATAAAGCACGCGCTGACGGGCCTTGGCCAACCGCAGATGGTGGTAGTAGCGCAGGGGGCTTTGCCCGGTCTCGCGTTTGAAGAGCCGCTCGAAGTGCCGACCGGACAGGCCCACGGCAAAGGCGATGTCTGGGATCCGCAATGGATCTTCGACGTGGGATTCAAACAGCCCGAGCGCCTCGCGGATCGGCGGTGGCAAGCTGTCAGCGGTGCTGCCCGCACGGACGACGGGAACCTTCTGGCGGGCGTCGTTGTCGCGAACAAAGGGGTGCTGGAACCAGCAGGCGACCTCGGTCATGCAATCGCGGCCCAGCCGCTCTTCAATCAGCCGCAGCATCAGGTCAAAGACCGCCCCGGCACCCGAAACGGTGTTGCGCCGCCGCGCGCACAGGATCGCGGACTCCGATGCCTCGACAGCAGGAAACTCGGCCTTGAACGCAGCCTCGTAACACCAGTGGACCGAACAGCTTCGTCCCTCCATCAGACCGGCACGGGCCAACGGAAAGATGCCGCCGGAAAACGCGCCAAGCGTCACCCCGGTGCGGTCCAGCCAGCGCAGGCGGGCCGGGCCGCGGCGCGGGTCGGCAAATACCGCCGTGGGCGGGGCGAGCAAATAGAGGTGATCAAGCCCCTCCGTTTCCAGCAGCGTCTCATCCGGATCAAAACCGATTTCGGCTGACGAGCGCACCGGCGCGCGGGTTTCAGCGACCAGCCGCCAGACAAATTCCTGCCGCCCGGTGATTTCGTTCGCGGCGCGCAAGGGCTCGATAGCCGATGTAAGACAAGCCATCGGAAAGCCCGGAAACATCAGGAACCCAAGTCGAAGCGGGGCGGGCTGGCCCATCAGTCTGCGCCTTTCAATCCTCTGGCCACCAACCCGGCGAGGTGGGGGCGCCGTCGTTATGTTTCGACAGCCGCTGCACCATGGCATCCCGGTTGCGGATGACTCCCTTGTAGGTGGCAAGTGCCTCTGGCAGATCACGCACCACCCGATGCAGACGCCGGCCTCACCTCAGGTACTGTCGTCCGTATGGCCGTTTTGGCCGGTCTAGATATCCAGCGTGGTCTGGGTTTCCCAGTCCGACAAGTGCGAGCAGTAGTTGCTCCACTCCTTATGCTTCAGCTTCAGATAGGCTGACGAGAATTCATCGCCCATCATCGCCTTCAGGGTCTTGTCCTTGTCATATTCGCGCAGCGCGTCGAGCAGGTTCAGCGGCAGCAACGGCGCGTTCTTCACCGTATGGCCCATCTGGTACATGTCGATGTCATGTCGCCGGCCCGGATCGGCCTTGGTGCGCACTCCGTCGATGCCCGCAGCCAGGATGACGGCCTGCATCAGGTAGGGGTTGGCGGCACCGTCGGGCAACCGCAATTCAAACCGGCCCGGTCCGGGAACGCGGACCATGTGCGTCCGGTTGTTGCCGGTCCAGGTGACGGTGTTCGGCGCCCAGGTTGCACCCGAGGTGGTGCGCGGCGCATTGATCCGCTTGTAGCTGTTCACTGTCGGATTGGTGATCGCCGCAAGAGCCGAGGCGTGCTTCATGATCCCGCCGAGGAACGTGCGGCCCTGATCAGACAGACCCAGTTCTTTGGTCGGATCTGAGAAGGCATTGGTCTTGCCGTCCAGGCTCCACACCGAAATGTGGGCGTGGCACCCCGAACCGGTCAGCGTCTTGAAAGGTTTGGGCATGAAGGTGGCGCGAAACCCATGCTTCTCGGCGACCGACTTTACCATGAACTTGAAGAAGCTGTGCTTGTCGGCGGTCTGCAGGACGTCATCGTATTTCCAGTTCATCTCGAACTGGCCGATCGCGTCTTCGTGGTCGTTCTGGTAGGCCTCCCAGCCCAGCTCCAGCATGTAGTCGCAGATTTCAGAGATCATGTCATAGCGGCGCATCACCGCCTGCTGGTCGTAGCAGGGCTTTTCGGCGGTATCATAGATGTCCGACGGGCCGGTGCCGTCGGCATTCAGGATAAAGAACTCGGGCTCCACCCCCGTCTTTACCCGCAGGCCTTCCTTCGCGGCCTCGCCAATCAGCCGCTCCAGTACGTTGCGCGGTGCCTGATCGACAAGTTTGCCTTCCATAGTCGCCCGTGCCGCGACCCAAGCCACATCCTTTTTCCACGGCAACTGGATAACGCTGTCGGGGTCCGGTACCGCCATCAGGTCGGGGTGGGCTGGCGTCAGGTCCAGCCAGGTTGCGAAACCGGCAAAGCCCGCTCCATCTTCGGACATTTCTGTGATCGCCTGCGTCGGCACAAGTTTTGCGCGCTGCCCCCCGAACAAGTCGGTGTAAGAGATCATGAAGTACTTGACGCCCTTTTCCTTGGCCCATTTGGAAAGGTTTTTCGCCATTCGGTTAGCTCCCTGTCTTTATTTTCTTACTTTCAGAACCCGGTGCGTCCGGGAATCCAGTTGGTCCCGGCAATCGGCACTCCTGCCATGGCGGCCGCCTCGATCGTCAGGGCGCAAAGATCCTCCGGCTCCAGATTGTGCAGATGGCTTTTGCCGCAGGCGCGCGCGATGGTTTGCGCCTCCAGCGTCATGACCTTGAGGTAATTTGCCAGCCGTCGCCCCCCCAGAACAGGGTCAAAGCGGTTGTAAAGCTCGGGGTCCTGGGTGGTGATGCCCGCCGGGTCGCGGCCTTCGTGCCAGTCATCATAGGCATCCGCCGTGGTACCCAGTTTTTGATACTCGGCCTCGTACTTGGGATCGTTGTCCCCCAATGCGATCAGCGCGGCGGTGCCGATCGAGGTCGCATCCGCCCCCAGTGCCAGTGCCTTGGCCACGTCCGCACCCGACCGGATGCCGCCCGATACGATAAGCTGCACCTTGCGGTGCATTCCCAGATCCTGCAACGCCTTCACCGCTTGCGGAATGCAGGCGAGAATTGGCATGCCGACATGCTCGATGAACACATCCTGCGTGGCCGCTGTGCCGCCCTGCATGCCGTCCAGCACCACCACATCCGCGCCAGCCTTTACCGCAAGCGCCGTGTCGTAATAGGGCCGCGCGCCGCCAATCTTGACGTAGATCGGCTTTTCCCAATCGGTGATCTCGCGCAATTCGAGGATCTTGATCTCCAGATCATCCGGTCCGGTCCAGTCGGGGTGACGACAGGCCGACCGCTGATCGATGCCCTTGGGCAGGTTGCGCATCATCGCCACGCGGTCCGATATCTTCTGGCCCAGCAACATGCCGCCACCACCGGGTTTGGCCCCCTGCCCCACCACGACCTCGATCGCATCGGCGCGGCGCAGGTCATCGGGGTTCATGCCATACCGGCTGGGAAGGTATTGATAGACCAGAGTCTTGGAATGCCCACGCTCTTCTTCGGTCATGCCTCCGTCGCCGGTGGTGGTCGACGTGCCGGCGGAATTTGCGCCGCGGCCCAGCGCCTCTTTTGCCGGGCCGGAAAGGGAACCGAACGACATGCCGGCGATCGTGATGGGTATGTCCAGATGGATCGGGTTCTTTGCAAACCGTGTACCAAGCCAGACATCCGTCGCGCATTTCTCGCGGTAGCCTTCCAGCGGGTACCGGCTGATCGACGCACCAAGAAACAGCAGGTCGTCAAAATGCGGCAGGTGGCGCTTGGTGCCGCCGCCACGAATATCGTAGATGCCAGAGGCCGCCGCGCGGCGGATCTCGGCATTTACGGCGGGGGTGAACGTGGCCGAGAAGCGGGGCGGAGTCTTGGGAAATTCGGTCATTCTATTGCCTCAGTACGCCGACGCATTGTCGATATTGAAAGTGTAAAGCTGGCGGGCCGAGCCATAGCGGCGGAATTCTTCGGGCCTGGCCTTGCCCGCTGCCTCGCCACGCGTCAGCAGATCGGCCAGCAGGGCAACATGCTCCGGCCGCATTGCCTTTTCGATGCAGTCGGCACCCAGAGACTCGACGCTGCCGCGCACGAAAAGGCGGGCTTCATACAGGCTGTCGCCCAAGGCTTCGCCTGCATCGCCCAGCACCACCAGATTGCCGGACTGTGCCATGAAAGCCGACATGTGGCCGATGCTGCCATGCACGACGATGTCGATGCCCTTCATCGAGATGCCGCAACGGCTGCTGGCGTTGCCCTTGATGATCAAAAGCCCGCCGCGCCCGGTGGCGCCGGCATATTGGCTGGCATCGCCATCGACGATGACGGTTCCGCTCATCATGTTCTCGGCCACGCCCGGGCCGGCACTTCCCTTGATGCGGATTGTCGCCTGCTTGTTCATGCCCGCGCTGTAGTAGCCGGTCGATCCACGCACGGTGATGTCCACCGGCGCATCCACACCCGCCGCGATGGCATGGGCACCCTTGGGATTGATCACATCCCAGGTCGTCATGTTGGTCTGGCCCTTCAGGGCGTGCAGCGCAGAATTCAGCGCGCGCAGCCCTTCCTTGCCCAGGTCGAAGCTCTGCATTCTCTCAACGCTCCCAAAAATAGACTGTGGCGGGTTCAGGTTCCCAGACGCGGGCGTCTTCGATGCCCGGAAGGTTGACCAGCGCCCGGTATTCCGACCCGAAGGCAACATATTGATCGGTTTCGGCCATCACCGCGGGCTTGCACGCGATGGGGTCGCGCACCACGCCAAAGCCGTTCTTGGTGCCGACGACGAAGGTGAAAAAGCCGTCCAGATCGTCTAGTCCGGATTCCAGCGCCGTACCCAGATCGGCGCCCTCTTTCAGCTTCTGGCTGACATACGCGGCGGCAACCTCGGTGTCATTCTGCGTCTCGAAGGTCATGCCCTTGCGGATCAACTCGCGGCGCAGGCCGTTGTGGTTCGACAGGCTGCCATTATGGACAAGGCATTGGTCCGGCCCGGTAGAAAACGGATGCGCGCCCATGGTGGTCACGGCGGATTCGGTGGCCATCCGCGTATGGCCGATCCCATGGGTGCCGTTCATCCTTGCGAGGTCAAAGCGGATCGCCACATCGCGTGGCAGGCCAACCTCCTTAAAGATCTCGATGCTGTCGCCGGCGCTCATCACCTTCACCTCGGGGCGCAGATGGGCCAGGGCGGACCGTGCAGCCTCCATCTGGCCCAGCGGCACTTCGATGACGGCATGGCTGCTTTTCACCAAAAGCGCCACCGGCTGACCGATGGCGGCATGCAGATCGCCGTCCAGGTTCCTGAAGTCCTTTTCGGGATGGGCCGACTGGACAGTGATCTTGCCCAGACCATCCTTCGCCCCCGAGTAGATCGCGATGCCCGCAGAGTCAGGTCCGCGATCGGTCATGGTGATCAACATGTCTGTCAGCATTTCCCCAAGCTTCGGCTCCAGCTTTGGGTCTTTCAGAAACAGACCAACGATGCCGCACATGGATTCGCCTCCTTCTCATGGGTGATTTGAGGCTAACACCGTTACTTGCGTCCATCAACTGTAGAGAAACTTTTTTCACCAGACGGGAAAAGTTACGCTAAATGCCCCGTTGCATGCGGTTTATCTTGACAGAATGTCGCAGCTGGCTTTCCCTACGGAAAACAATTTGCCGCACAGGTAAACGACGCACGGGCCGCGTCATTCGGACAGAAACAATGACCCAAGGGAGGAAAACTGTGGTTGACCTTAATCAGCGGATTGAGGCGATGCACAAACGCGACGTGCTTGTGGCATGGGCGTTTGTCGCTGGCCTCTGGCTTGCGATGATCTTTGTGGCCATCGCGACCTGGAACCTTGCGCCTTCCGCGGGGGCGCGCACCCTGTTGCTGATCGGCGGCGCCATCGTGCTTTTGTTCAACACCGCCGCCATACTGGCGATGCTGCGCCACTACCGCGAAGACCGTGACTTCATGTACGGCCTCGACATCAAGTTCCTTGACGAAGCACTGGCAAGGAAGGGCTGAAAAGATGGCACATTACGTTCCCCCCAAGCAAAGCAAGCTAAGTCAATTGTTCGACGTTATCGTGCTGGTCGTGCTGACGATCGGCGCGCTGTTCGTGCCGCTTTGGCTGGGCATGGCCGGTGCGGCGAAATCGGTCGCGACCCCGGTCGAGAACCCCAGTTGGGAAACGCTGGGACAGACCCCGGCGCAGGCCGCGAAATACGAGGCGCTGGGGTATGACCCGGTCTCGGCCCATGATCTGATCCTGGCGCGGTTCGACTACAGCTTTTCGATCGGTGCGCTGCTGATGATGGTGGTGGGCATCGTCCTTTACTACGTCTTGATCCTGCGGTTTTCCGAAGTGGAATACCGTGAGGTCATTTCCGAAAAATTCGGACAGAAATAGGGGGCCGCGATGGGTTTGTGGAACTGGCTAGAATACGCGGCCTGGGCGCTGTCTGCGGCCTTCGGTCTGTACATGCTGCTGGACTGGCTGAAGACCGACAGCACCTATTCCGAAGAAGTCCTGACCTCATCGCGCGAAGGCGAGCTTGAGGCCATGGCCGAAGAGCACAGGGGTTAGGGCCATGACAGATTTTGACATCACGTCGAAGGAAAGGGACGGCATGGGGCCGCACGGCACCAAGGTCGGCCTTTTGCGCGTTCTTGGCCCTGCGCATATCTGGGCGCTTGGCGTGGGTATCGTCCTTGTGGGCGAATACATGGGCTGGAACTTTGCCGTTGGCAAAGGCGGCGCCTATGCAGCGCTGATCGCCTGCTGGTTTGCAGGTATCCTTTATACCTGCGTCGCCATGATCGACAGCGAAGTTACGTCCACCGTTGCCTCGGCGGGCGGGCAATATACTCAGGCCAAACACATCGTCGGGCCGCTGATGGCCTTCAACGTCGGCCTTTATCTGGTCTTTGCCTACACGATGCTGGAGGCGGCGAACGCCATCACTGCCGGTTATCTTTTCTCGGTGGTGTCCACGATGTCGGGGCATGAGGTGGCGCTGGATCAGCGACCGTTCATCATCCTTGTGATCATGTTTCTGGCGTGGCTGAACTATCGTGGCGTGCTGGCGACGCTGACCTTCAACCTTGTCATCACCGCCTTTGCGTTCATCGCGATCCTGGTGCTGTTCTTGTCGACCTCCGGCATCCTTGGTGGCGGGATCATGGACCATGCAGCCCTCTTCGAGGGGCATGAGTTGCCCTATGGCTGGATCGGCATCCTCGCCGCCATGCACTTTGGCCTGTGGTATTACCTCGGCATCGAAGGCACGACACAAGCCGCCGAGGAAGTGCGCTCGCCTGCCCGCTCGCTGCCCTTCGGCACACTTGCGGGGATCATGACGCTGCTGATCGCGGCCACGCTGACCTGGTATGTCAGTACGGGCGTGTTGCCGTGGGAGTTTCTCGGCGATGGCGTAAACGGCTCGGTGGCCCCGTTGTTCGATACGGCGCGGCTTTCCGGATCGACCGGGCTGGTCTGGCTTCTGGGCTTTGGCACGCTCTTCGCCACACTCGCCTCGGCCAATGGCTGTATCAACGATGCCAGCCGCGCCTGGTTTGCCATGGGGCGTGACAAGTACCTGCCCGGATGGTTTGGCGCGGTTCACCCGAAATACCGCACGCCCTACCGCTCGATCATCTTTCTGGTGCCGATCGCGCTTATCTTTGCCCTAGGTGCGCCTTTGGATCAGGTGATCACCTTCTCGATCCTGTCCGGGCTGCTGGGATACACGTTCATGCCACTGAACATCATCATGTTCCGGCGGAAGTGGCCGCTGAACACGATCAAGCGCGGATATGAGCATCCGTTCCACCCGCTGCCCGCGATCGTGCTTCTTTGCCTATGCGGCATTACCTTCTTTGCCGTGTTCCTTGGTTATGGCACGCAGTTGCTGGCGATGGTAGGTTTTTACATCATCGTGTCGCTTTGGTTCCACTTCTGGCGCTATCGTTTTGTCAGCCGGGGGGCGCAGTTCACTATGCCCTGGCCAAAACCACGGGGTTACTAAAGGTTTCGGCCCGCCCTTCCGGGGCGGGCGGCACACCATGAACCCTCTCATTTCCCTTGCCGCTGCCGTTGGCGCGCTTGGCCTTTGGCTGGGCCTGCGGCTGATGCGCGAAAGTCGCGCCCGCGTTCTGGCCCGCGCCGGGTTCCTTGGCGCGGTAAAACCTCTGTTCGACAGCGCAGATGTGCAGCTTCAACCCACCGGATTTCCGCGAATGACCGGCCGCAGCAATGGACGTGCCTTTGATCTGCAGGTCGTCCCGGACACGCTGACCTTTCGCAAATTGCCTGCCCTGTGGCTGCTGGTCAGCCTGCCCGAACCGATGCCGGTCGGCGCGACGCTTGACCTGATGGCCCGGCACTCTGGTCTTGAGCCGTTCTCGCGCTTCGCTGACCTGCCGCACACGCTGCCGCGCCCGGCCTTCCTGCCCGAGACCGTGACCGTGCGCAGCGACGACGCAGCGCTGGTTCCTCCGGAACGCCTGGTTGCCCGGCTTGCCGCTGTCTTTGCAAACCCCAGGGTCAAAGAGTTTGTGATCTCGCCCAAGGGGCTTCGGATCGTGGTTCTGACGGAAGAGGCCGACCGGGGCCGCTATCTGATCTTTCGCGACGCCGAAATGGGAATGACCCCGCTTTCCCCCGCCGATGTCACACCCCTGCTGGACACACTTTGCGCCCTGCGTCAGGATCTGATCGAGTGGTCGAAAGAGGCTTCATGACACGCCCGCCGAACCCCCTTCTTGTCCTGGCCGTGGCCTTAGTGCTTCCCGGAGTGGGTCAGGTGTTGAACCGTCAGCCCTTGCGTGGCCTGATCTTCGTGTTTTTCATTGTGCTTCTCGGTGGCTTCACCCTGAAAACCGCAGCGCAGGACGTGTCTTTCATCGGCAAGATCTCTGGCGGCATTTTCGTGTGGGCGATGGCGGTTTTCGATGCGTACAAGACCGCCCGGATTCGCAAGGCCACCTGGGATCATGCGCAGCAACAGACCTTAGCCCTGAGGGTAAGAGATCACTGAAAGATAGCGCGCGGGCAGTTTGACCAGCACCTCCGGCCCATGCGGCGCGTCTGCGTCAAAGAATAGTGTGTCACCGGGCTTCAACGGATAGACCTGATCACCGTGGCGGTAATCCACCTCGCCCTCCAGCATGTACAAAAGCTCCAGCCCTTCGTGCTGAAACGCTGGGAACGTATCGCTCTCTGTCGTCAGGGTTATCAGATACGGCTCGACAACGACGCCCGAGTTGTTCGACCCGATATGGCCCAGAAGGTTGTACTGGTGTCCCGCACGCGTGCCCCGGCGCTCGATTTCAAGATGCTGCCCCGCCTTCACATGCTGCGCCTCGCGCCGTTCTTCGTAGCTGCGGAAGAAGGCGGTCACGGGAACGGAAAAGGCGTGGCTCAGAACTTGCAACGTGGTCAGTGACGGCGAGGTGTTGCCGTTCTCGATCTTCGACAGCATGCCGATGGACAGGCCCGAAACCTTCGCCAGATCAGCCACCGTCATGCCCTGCTGGCGGCGAAAATTGCGCGCCTCGCGGCCAATGGCCGTTTCAAGGTTGCGCTCGGCGATCTCGCGCACCCGGTGCGGATCCTGTTCGAAAGCAGGTTTGCCGCGCGGCGGGGTGGGGTCATCCGGTTTTGCCATCGGTCACGTCCGGGTTGCAGATCACTGATGATTTTCACTATCGGGAAACATCGGCTGCATCAAGCCTCGGTTCAGATCACCGAAGCTGCAGCCACCGTCAGCGCATGCAGCAGGCTGCGCGCCGAAGATCGGGGGGCGTAAAGCGTGACCTCGCCCGTTGCACGGCGGATCAGGTAGCAGCCGGTATGCTCGATCACCGTCCGGCTGACAAAGCCCGGCGGGGCTTTCGGGAAATCGACATTGCACAACCGCTCGATCAGTGGTCGCAGGTCGGCGGCGCTGATATCGAACCGGACCCAGGCGTCGGTCTGTTCGGTGATCGCGGCAGCATCTCCAAAGACCGGTTTCAGATGCAAGACAATGTCTTCATGTGTGGCAAAAGGTGCCTCGACCATCCACATTTCAGGCGCGATCCAGAAGGCGCAATATGGCGAACCTTCGGCGGCCCGCGCGGGTTCGGGCAACCGCAGCGTCGCCGCCAGTGCGGCCGCGATCACGTCAGCCGCGCGTCCCTTGCGCCCGGCAACCGATGCCAGCGCAACGTCAAAGCGTTCGGTGATCCGGTAGGGTCCGATGTCTGCCGTAACCGGGGCAGCGTGGCCCAGTGCAGTCAGGCCGTGCAGGGGTTCAGCCACGAAGTCTCTCTCCTTGCGGATCAACGAAATGCGGCGAAACGATTTCAACCTCGGTTTCGGTCGCGGGCTTTGCCAGCAGGTTCACCACCCGCATCCGCTGTCCGATCTTCTGATCGCCCGCCTTCAGATAGCCAAGTGCAATGTCGCACCCCAGATGCGGCGAATAAACCTTTGAGGTCAGCCAGCCACCATCATTTTCGATCACCGGTTTCGCACCAATTTCCAGAAAATGGCTTCCCGCCGTCAGTTTGCCCGACGGGTCGACCGGCCTTACCCCGACCAGTCGGTAGCCGTTCGGGTCTGTCAAGCCATCGCGCCCCGACAAGACCATCCCGATGGAGTCCTTTTTCTGCGATACCATCTTGCCCAGACCCATGTTCAGCGCGGTGGATTGTCCGTTCAGCTCGTTCCCTGCGACATGGCCCTTTTCGATCCGCATCACGCCAAGCGCCTCGGTGCCATAGACCACGGCATCAAATTCTGTCCCGGATTCGACCAACCGCCGGATCAGGGCATCGCCATACCGCGTCGGCACGGCGATCTCATAGGCCAACTCACCCGAGAAGCTGATCCGGAACAGCCGCGCCCTGAGACCGCCGACCGTGATGTTGCCCGCACCCATGTAAGGAAAAGCGACGTCGGAAATGTCCTGATCGACAACCTTTCCCAGCAGCTTGCGCGCATTCGGCCCGGCGACGGAATACTGCGCCCAGGCTTCGGTCGCAGAGATCAGTTGCACGTCCATATCCGGCCACAGCACCTGTCGGCAGAATTCCAGATGGCGGAACACCGTCACCGCGTTCGCGGTCGTGGTGGTCATGACATATTCGTGCGTACCCATCCGCGCCGTGGTGCCATCGTCGAACACGATCCCGTCTTCGCGCAGCATAAGACCATAGCGGCATTTGCCGACGGCCAGCGTGCTGAAAGTGTTGGCGTAGACCCGATCCAGAAAGGCCCCGGCATCGGCGCCCTGAATGTCGATCTTGCCCAGCGTTGTCACATCGCAGATGCCCACCGATCTGCGCGTGGCAAGAACTTCGCGGTCCACGCTTTCGCGCCACGTCGTCTCGCCGGGTTTCGGCAACCATTGCGTCCGCAGCCACATGCCAACTTCGACAAACACCGCCCCCTGCTCTTCCGCCCAAACATGAGACGGTGTCAGGCGGAACGGCTTGAAATCCTTTCCCCGCGACCGGCCGGCCAAGACGCCCATCGCCACCGGCGTGTAGGGCGGGCGGTAAACGGTCGTGCCGGTCTGGGCAATCGACTGGCCCGTCAGCCCGGCCATCACCGCAAGGCCAAGCACATTGCCGGTCTTGCCCTGATCGGTCGCCATCCCCAACGTCGTATAGCGCTTCAAATGTTCAGCCGATGTAAAGTTCTCCTGATGGGCCAGCTTTATGTCCTTGATCGTCACATCATTCTGCGGGTCGACCCAGGCCCGGCCCTTGCCACCCCAGACATACCATTTCGGTGTGATCGACACCGGCGCATCTTCTGCCGTCGGCAAACGATCAGCCTTGGCCAGAATCCCCAGATCGGCCAGCGCCGCCATTGCCTGCGCCTGCCCCCCCGTCAGCGCGCCATGCGTGGACATCACCCCCGATGCTGCCCCAGCGACAGACAGACCCGGCGGTCCGCCCGCGCCTGGCACAAAGGATTGAATGGCCTCGTCCCAGACCGGCTTTGACCGATGGTGCGAAGTGATGTTGACGTTCGGGTTCCAGCCGCCCGAGACCCCCAAGGCCGAGACGCGCAGGATTTCCGTCTTGCCGTTCATCTGCCGCACGGTGATCGAGGTCAATCCAAGACGGCCCGACGAGTCAACAACGTCTGCGCCTTTCAGATGCCGGATACCGGGCAACAACGGCCCGTCTGTCCGCGCGTCGATCACTGCAACCACATCCACACCCTTGGCCTGCAGATCTGTCGCGGTGCGAAGCCCGTCCTCGTTGTTGGTAAATATCGCCACCCGGTCGCCCACCGCCACGCCCCAGCGGTTGGCATAGGCCCGCAACGACCCGGCCAGCATCACCCCCGGCCGATCATTGTTTTCAAACGCGATCGGCCGCTCTGTCGCGCCGCCTGCCAAAAGCGCGCGCCGGGAATAGATCCGCCACAGAGTTTGCCGGGGCTTGCCTTTTTCAGGGATAGCCAGGTGGTCCGAAACCCGCTCCACCGCGCTGTATATGCCATGGTCAAAGGCCCCGACCACCGTGGTCCGTGCCATCAGACGCACGTCTGGCATTGCCGACAGTTCTGCCACGACAGCCGCAACCCAGTCCGCTCCGGCGCTCTCGCCAACAGTCAGGGTTTCGGCGTTCAGCCGCCCACCCATGCAGAAATCCTCATCCGCCAGGATCACCCGAGCGCCCGCTCGGCCCGCTGTCAACGCAGCCGACAACCCGGCAGGCCCCGCCCCGATGATCAAAAGATCGCAGTGCAGAAAGCCCTTGTCATATTCGTCGGGGTCTTCGGTCCGCGTTAGCGCCCCAAGGCCGGCGGCCCGGCGGATGATCGGTTCATAGACCCTTTCCCAGAACGACTTCGGCCACATGAAAGTCTTGTAGTAAAAGCCTGCCGTAAAGAACGTGTTCAGCCGGTCGTTGATGGCCAGCGCATCGAACTTGACGGACGGCCACGCATTCTGGCTGGTCGCCGTCAGCCCGTCGAACAGCTCTGCCACCGTGGCCCGCGTGTTCGGCTCCTGTCGCGCGCCGGATCGCAGATGCACCAGCGCGTTCGGCTCTTCCGAGCCGGCCGACAAAGGGCCGCGCGGACGGTGGTACTTGAAGCTGCGTCCCATCAGCCGAACACCGTTGGCCAGCAGCGCCGAGGCCAGCGTATCGCCCGGATGCCCGGTGTAGGGAATGCCGTCGAAAGTGAAGCACAGGGTCTGGCTGCGGTCGATCTGGCCGCCTGCGATGCGGTGAGTCTGGCTCATTTTGTCCGCCCCATCCTGCGCGCCACATCGCGGGCGAGTTCGACTTTTGTGATCTCATGCGTAACGGTATTCCGTGTCACGACCAGCCAGCTGCGGTCGCCCTGTTCGTGATACCAAAGCTCTCGGTGTTCTCCCGCCGGATTGTCACGGGTGTAGAGCCAGTCGTGAAACACTTCGATCCCGCTGGTCATGCCATCGGGGCGGTTCATCAGCACGGCATCGCCCAGATAGACGAATTCCTGAGCATCCCTTGGGCCGAGGATGGGGTGATCAATGATCATCTGTCAGTCCTCAATGCAGGTTCGGGGTTGCGCCTTGCCCCTTTTCGTCGATCATCAGCCCCTTCAGGAACCGATCAAAGCGGTAAGCCGTAGCGGTCTTGTGAGGCTCGTCTTTCGCCAGCAGATGCGCAAAGCACCACCCGCTTGCGGGTGTCGCCTTGAAGCCGCCATAGCACCAGCCGCCGTTGAAATAGAGCCCTTCGACAGGTGTGCGGTCGATGATCGGAGAGCCGTCCATCGACATATCCATGATCCCGCCCCAACTGCGCAACAACCGCGCTCGTCCTATGGCGGGCATCAAAGCCATGCCGCCCTCGGCCACGTCCTCGATGACCGGCAGGTTGCCGCGCTGGGCGTACGAGTTGTAGCCGTCAATGTCGCCACCAAACACCAGTCCGCCCTTGTCGGACTGGCTGACATAGAAATGCCCCGCACCAAATGTCATCACTCCGTCGATGAAGGGCTTCAGCCCTTCGGACACGAAGGCTTGCAGAACATGCGTTTCAATCGGCAGCCGCATCCCGGCAAGGGCCATCACCTTTGACGATGACCCCGCAACTGCCACGCCCACCTTCCTGGCCCCGATGAAGCCGCGCGTGGTCTCGACCCCACGGATGCGGCCTTCCTCGATCCGCATGCCCGTCACTTCACAGTTCTGGATCAGGTTGACGCCGCGCATGTCGGCCCCGCGCGCATAGCCCCAGGCCACCGCGTCATGGCGCACTGTGCCGCCGCGCTTTTGTGCAAGCGCCCCCTTGATCGGGAACCGGGCGTTGTCAAAGTTCAGCCAAGGATAGATCGCCCGCACCTGTTCGCGGTCCAGAAGTTCGGCATCTGCCCCGTTCAGGATCATTGCATTGCCACGCCGGGTGAACGCGTCCCGCTGCGCGTCGGTATGGATCAGATTCATGATCCCGCGCTGGCTGACCATGGCATTGTAGTTAAAGTCCTGCTCCAACCCCTCCCAAAGCTTCAGCGAAAACTCGTAGAACGGCTCGTTTCCATCCAGAAGATAGTTCGAGCGGATGATCGTGGTATTCCGCCCGACATTGCCGCCGCCAAGATAGCCTTTTTCAAGCACGGCAATGCGCTTCGCGCCGAATTCCTTGGCCAGGTAGTAGGCAGTGGCCAACCCATGCCCGCCGCCCCCGACGATGATGATGTCATAGTCAGCTTGCGGCGCGGCATCCCGCCAGACCGGCTTCCACCCTTTGTGGCCCGTCAACGCCTCGGCAATTACCCGGAAACCGGAATAGCGCATCGGCGCACCTCTTCAATTTGTGGGACTGATGTTACTCCTGACGCCAGTTCAACTGCATCGGTTTTCGCCATCGGTCGTGCAGTTTTCGCCATTCTTGCAGCCTCGCTCGGCAATGTAGCCGAACTGACGCCTCAGACCGCAAGCGCGCTCGCGCGCAATGCGGGCCTGCGGGCCTGCGGGCCTGCGGGCCTGCGGGCCTGCGGGCCTGCGGGCCTGCGGGCGCAGAAATATTTGGGCTGTACGCGCTGACAACGACTATGCGGATTCCGTTACCCGCAACGGTGGCACCAGCAAGCCCGCCAAGGCGCGCAAGACCGGCACACGGCTCAGGTGCGCTGCATCAACTGGCATACCCCTTCTAGGTGACATGACGTTCGCTGCTATTTCCGGTCAAACTGCAAGCGATGGATCAATGCGGGGGATGTCACACGGTGTGGGACCAAAGCGATGCTTGTCGGTTGACCGGGCTGGGCCGCACTTATGGCAAGGGGGCGGCGGCCCACCATGCGTTGGACGGCATCGACCTGAACATCCGGGCGAATGAGTTCTTTACGCTGCTTGGGCCTTCGGGCTGTGGCAAGACCACGCTCTTGCGATTGATCGCAGGGTTTGACCAACCGACCGTGGGCGAGATTGCCATCTTTGGCCGCAATGTCGCGGGCCGGCCGCCCGAGGATCGGCCGGTGAATACCGTGTTTCAGCACTATGCCCTGTTTCCGCACCTGAGCGTTGTCCAGAATGTCGGGTTTGCGCTGCGCATGCTGGGGCGGCCGAAGCCCGAGATTGCCGCCACCGTGGCGCGGATGGTGGAACTCGTCGGGCTGGAGGGGATGGAGCATCGCCGCCCCGATCAGCTATCTGGCGGGCAGAAACAGCGGGTGGCACTGGCGCGCGCGCTGGCTCCGGGGCCGAAGATCTTGCTGCTGGATGAACCCCTGTCGGCGCTGGACGCCAAGCTGCGGCAACGGATGCGGTCGGAACTGAAGGCGTTGCAGCGCGAGACCGGGATCACCTTTGTTTTCGTGACCCACGATCAGGACGAGGCTTTGGCCATGTCGGACCGCATCGCCGTAATGCAGGGTGGACGGATACAGCAACTGGGTCGTCCCGAAGAAATCTACGAAGCCCCTGCGAACCGCTTTGTGGCCGATTTCATCGGCGGCGCAAACCTGATCCCGGCGCGGATGGGCGCGCAGGGCGCGGTGGCGGAAGGGCTGGGGGTGGTTCCGGCCACTGGCGCGGTGGGGGCCGAGGTAACGCTGGCGATCCGGCCCGAACGGCTTTCGATTCTGCCCGCTGCCAGCCGGCAGCCCGGCGACCTGGGGCCGCTGACGGTGACTGAGCGCATCTACATGGGCAACGAACTGTCTTTCCGGCTGGAAGGGGCCGCCGTGCCTTTGCACGTTACCCTGCCCCGTGGCGGTTTGCGCGGCGCGCTGGATTTCGCACCCGGCGACCGGGTGGCCCTGCGCCCCGAGGCCGGGGCCATCCGGGTGCTGACATCATGAAGCTGCACCGCGCCCTGTTGGCCCCGTCGCTGGGCACGATCCTGATCTTCATGGCGCTGCCGATTGCGCTGACCACGCTGTATTCCGTGCTGACGCCTGCACCATACGGCGGGGTAATCTGGGAACCCTCGGCCGAGGCCTATGTCCGGCTGCTGTTTGAACGCGACATCTTTGACGACAGCCTGACCTTCAATACCGATTATCTGCAAATTCTGGGTCGGTCAGTCCTGCAAGCCGGCATTGCCACGATCCTGTGCCTGATCATCGGGTTGCCGACGGCGTGGTTTATCGCAACCCGGCCCGCGCAGCAAAAATCGCTGTGGCTGATGCTGGTGACAGTGCCCTATTGGGTCAACCTCTTGGTGCGTACCATCGCCCTGTTGCTGATCCTGCGCGACGAAGGCCCGATCAATGGCGCGCTGCAATTCATTGGCCTGACGGACGGGCCTTTGCCGCTGGCCTACAACAACTTTGCCATCGGTCTGGGGCTGGTGTCGTCGTTCCTGCCCTTCATGATCCTGCCTTTGTATGCCGCGATCGAGCGGTTCGATTTCTCGCTGCTCGAAGCCGCCTATGATCTGCACGCAAACCGCCGCAAAGCGTTCTTTGCGGTCGTCCTACCCATCCTGCGACCCGGACTGATTGCAGGGGGGCTTCTGGTCTTCATCCCCGGCATCGGATCATATCTTGCCCCCGACATCCTTGGCGGCGGCAAGACGCTGATGCTGGGCAACCTGATCGGGATGCAGTTTCAGGGTAGCCGCAACTGGCCGTTCGGGGCGGCGCTGTCCACCATCCTGATGGCGGTCACGCTGGTGGCCCTTTTCATCATCGCCCGCCGTGCCGCACGGGACGTGGTGTGATGGCCCGCTTTGACGCCCGCGCCAAGGACATTCGCAACTTGCCGGGCTTCGGGGCAACGGCGGCGCTGGCGGTGGCCTTCCTTTACGCCCCGATCCTGTTTCTGGTGCTGTATTCCTTCAATGACGGGCGGTCGATCAGCCGTTTGGACGGGCTGTCTTTGCGCTGGTACGGGGCGGTCTTTGCCAATGAGGAAATCGGTTCGGCGGCGCTGAACTCTGTCCTGCTGGCGGTGATCGCCGCCAGCCTGGCCACGGTCATGGCCACAGCCGCGGCCCTTGCGATGGTGCGGATGAAGGTGCGCCGCAAGGCCGCCGCCTATGCGGTGCTGAACTTTCCGCTGATGGTGCCGGAAATTGTCACCGCAATCGCCAGTCTGATCTTTTTCTCCAGCGTCGGGCTTGGTCTTGGCTTTGGGTCACTGGTCATCGCCCACACCACCTTTTGCATCCCCTTCGCCTATCTGCCGATTGCCGCCCGGCTGACGTCGATGGACCCTGGGCTGGAGGTGGCAGCCGCCGATCTTTACGCCCGGCCCTGGCGCCGGTTTAGCCTGATCACCCTGCCGCTGCTGGCGCCGGGCCTGATCTCGGGCTGGTTGCTGGCGTTCATCGTGTCGCTTGATGATTTCATCATCTCGTCGATGCTGTCCGGTCCCGGATCGACCACCCTGCCGGTCCACATCTATTCGATGCTGCGCCTTGGCATCACGCCCGAGGTCAACGCGGTGTCGTCTCTGATGGTTGCGGCCTCGGCCCTTGTCGTCATTGCATCCGGGCTGATTTCCCGCAACCGAAGCTGAACCCGCCAGACCTGAAAGGACCTCTCCATGCGCGCCCTTGCCATCCTGTTGCTGACAACTGCCCCCGCTTTCGCGGAAGGCGATCTCTTCATCTACACCTGGGGCGAATACACGCCCCCCGATCTGGTCGCCAAGTTCGAGACGGAATTTGGCGTCAAGGTGCATATCGACAGCTATGACAGCATGGAGACGATGATTGCCAAGCTGCGCGCCGGTGGCGCGGGATACGACATCATCGTGCCGGGTGATGCGACGATGCAGGTCTTGATTGCCGAAGGAATGGTCGAAAAGATCGACGTTTTCGCCATGCCCAACTTTGCCAATGTCGATGACAAATGGCGCGAGGTCTACTGGGATCCCAAGCGCGAATACTCCGCCCCCTGGGCCTGGGGCTCGACCGCGTTCGCGGTAGATACCGCCGTGGTGACGGGTAACATTTCCTCGCTTGCCGTGCTGTTTGACCCGGCCGAGGAGGTGAAAGGCCGCATCAACATGCTGCGCGACATGAACGATGTGATCAACATGGCCGAACGCTATCTGGGCGTGCCGCGTTGTTCGGAAAACCCCGACGAGATGAAGCGGGTGCTGGAATTGCTGGAGACCCAGAAGGAATGGGTCAAATCCTATGACTCCGAGAACAAGGAGGTGCTGGTTTCCGGCGAGGCCGTCTTGTCGATGACTTGGAACTGTTACTCCATGCGGGCGCGCGACGAAAAGCCATCGATCGCCTATGTCTATCCATCCGAGGGCTATACCGGCTGGATGGACAATGTCGCCGTGCCCAAGGGTGCGCCCAACATGGACAACGCCAAGGCCTGGGTCAATTTCGTCATGGCCCCGGAAAATGCCGCGATAATCACCAATTACGCGCGTTATTCCAATGGCATCAAAGGGTCCGAGGCGTTTATTGAACCCGCCCTTGCCGCCGCCCCCGAAATCAACCCGCCTGCGGATGCGCCCGCGCCCGAATTCATCCCGACCTGCTCGCCCGAGGCTACCGCCCTGATCGACAAGGTCTGGACCAAGCTGATGAACTGAAGGAGTTAGCACATGGCAATCGTGACACTGGCCGCCACGCAGATGGCCTGTTCGTGGGATCTGGATGACAATATCCAGAAGGCCGAGGAACAGGTGACGGCGGCGGCCGAAGACGGTGCGCAGATCATCTTGCTGCAGGAACTGTTCCAGACGCCGTATTTCTGCATCGAAAAAGACTACGGCTTTCAGCGCTATGCCAAGCCGATGCAGGCCGACCGCGCGGTGCAGCACTTTGCCGCGCTGGCCAAGCAATTGGGGGTGGTGCTGCCGATCAGCTATTACGAGGCGGCGGGGAACACTTTCTTCAACTCGCTTGCCATGATCGACGCGGATGGGGCGATCATGGGCAACTACCGCAAGACCCATATCCCGCATGCGACGGGGTATGAGGAAAAGTATTGCTTCACCCCCGGAGACACCGGTTTCAAGGTGTTCGACACCCGCTTTGCAAAAGTCGGCTGTGGCATCTGCTGGGACCAGTGGTTCCCCGAAACCGCGCGGTCACTGGCCATTCTGGGGGCAGAGGTGCTGCTGTTCCCCACCGCCATCGGATCGGAGCCGGGGCAACCCGAGTTCGACAGCGCCGGCCACTGGCAGCGCACCATGCAGGGCCATGCGGCCGCCAACATGGTGCCGGTGGTGGCGTCAAACCGGGTGGGGCTGGAGAAGGGGCCGAACCTTGAGATGACGTTCTACGGATCATCCTTCATCGCCGACCATACGGGCGCGATGCTGGTTGAGGCGAACCGGGTGGACGAGACCTATCTGATGGCGAGAATCGACCTCGATGCCACCCGCAGCTATCGCCAAAGCTGGGGCACCTGGCGGGATCGTCGGCCCGAGACCTATGGGCTGATTGGCAGGCACGATACGGCGGCTTGAGGAAAACGGGGCGGTGAAAGCCGCCTCTCGCTCCGTGAAATCCGCTGGCGATCGTCAGGCCTTGGGTTGCTCGTGCGTGGCGCAATGGATGCCGCCGCCCACCTCGCCGACCGGGTCGATATTGAGCGTGACAATTTCGCGGCCGGGATAAAGGGCGGTCAGAACCTCGGCAGCTTTGGCATCCGCCGCTGTGTCACCGAACTCAGCCGCGATCACGGCCCCGTTGCAGACATAGTAGTTGACGTAAGAGGCCACGAAATCGGGGCTGGCCACCCGGATGTCATAGGGTTCGGGCAGGATGACCAGTTCCAGCTTGCGGTCCATCGCATCGGTCGCCCGCGCCAGAATGTCATGGGTTTCAAAGGCGACAACCGACCAAGGATCGTCGGGATCAATTTCATCCCCAATCTGGATCAGCACCTGCCCCGGTTTGATGAACCGCGCAAGCGCGTCGATGTGGTAATCGGTGATATCCGCGCCCGTGATGCCCCGAGCCCAGATCATCTTTTGCGCCCCCATGGTGTCCAGCAGCATCGCCTCGACCTTGGCCTTCGACCCCGCATTGCGGTTGGGGTTCACCCAAGAACTTTCATGCGCGATCAGCGTGCCGTGGCCGTCGGTTTCCACCCCGCCCGCCTCGCCCGCCAGCCCTGCGTCGAACACCGGCAGACCAAGGCGTTCGGCCACCCGCGCGGCAATCTTGCCGTCGTTGGCATGCAACTGCTTGCCACCCCAGCCGTTGAAATTGAACTGGGTCAGTGCCAGACCGCCCTTGCCATCGACCACAAAAGACGGCCCGCTGTCGCGGCACCAAAGGTCATCGGTGGGGATATCCCACAGCTCGACCTGTTCCGAGACCAGCTTTCTGATGGCCCGGTGATGCGCGGCGGCGGCCAGCATCACCACCGGCTCGAACGCGGCGATGGTGTTGGCGATTTCGGCGATGGTGGCCTGAAGATCCTGCAGGAAATCCGCGTCGTCATGCACGGTTCGGTTCACCGGCCATTGCAGGAAGGTCCGTTCGTGGGGATCAGTTTCTTCGGGATACCAGAAACCAGCGGTGCGGGCAGACTGCGCCTGCGCGCCGTGCGGCCACAGCGATGCGCCACCCGCTGCGGCGGCGGTGCGGAACAGGGAACGGCGGGTCATCATTCCGGAAGCCTTAGCAAAGGTGGATCAGCGGATCGTCGGTGGTGCCATGCGGGGCCGCGCACAGGGCGGCCAGAAATAGGGTGAACAACTCGGCCGAGGACGCAAGCCCCAGCTTGGTGTGAATCCGCTTGCGGAACACCTTCACCGTCTCCGGGCTGTTGCCCAGCATCCGCGCGATCACCTTGGACGAGTGGCCCTGCAGGATCAGCGGCGCCACCTCTGCCTCGCGGTCCGACAGGCGCGAGGTGCCGAAATGCGCCATCGCGGCCATCACATGCATGCCTATGCTGCCCGGCATCGCAAAGGCATGGGGCGGCAGCGCGGTCATGCCGGTTCCTGCTGGGTGATGCAGTGAATGCCGCCGCCGCCCAGACAGATGTTGGGGATATGCACGCCCCGGATGCGGTAGCTCGGGAACAGGCTTTGCAGGATCTCGCGCGCCACCGCGTCGTTGGGCGTGCCATACTCCGGCATGATCACGCCGCCATTGACGAAATAGCAGTTGACGTAGGACCGGCAGAATTTCTCGCCGATGATGCAGCTTTCCTCGGCCTCGGGGATCGTGACCATGCGGATCTCGCGTCCGCGCGCATCGGTCTGGCCGCGCAGGGCGTCGATGTTGGCCTGCTTGATGTGCCGCCACGGGTCGGTCGGATCATCCGCGCCTTCGATCAGCACGACGCCGGGGGCGACAAACACCGCGATGCCATCGACATGGCCGTCGGTTTCCGTCTCATCCGCGTTGCCGGGCAGCCAGATGACTTTTTCCCCGCCAAGCGTTTCCAGCAATTCGCGTGTCACCTCTTCGCGGCTCCAGGTCGGGTTGCGGTTGGGGTTCAGAAAACAGGTGTCGGTGGTGATGATGGTGCCGCAGCCGTCCACTGTCACGCCGCCGCCTTCGGCCAGCAAGGCGGATTTGAAGATGGGCATGCCTTCGCGCGCTGCCACCGCCGCACCAAAGGCCGCGTCCTTGTCGAAGGGTGCATATTTGTGCCCCCAGGCGGAAAATGTGAACAGGCTGGCGGCCTTGCCGCCCTTGCCGTCGACCACGAAATTCGGGCCTGCGTCGCGCGCCCAGCTGTCATCCAGCGGCACTTCGAATATCTCGATCCCCGCCCCCAGCAGCGCCCGCGCCTCGGCCGCGTCTTCGGGGCGCACGGCCATGCAGATCGGTTCGAACTCGGCAATCGCCTGCGCCACCAGCGCAAAATCGCGCTTGGTGGCCGCCATGTCCGGCCAGACTTCGGTCCGGGTCGGCCACATCATCCATGTCCGCTTGTGCGGCGCGTATTCCGCGGGCATGTGGTAGCCCAGCGATTTGGGGCTGGCGGAAAAGCGGGCGGGGTCGTGGTTGGTCATGGCATCCTCGGCGACTTGGGGGCTAGACCGGACGATAGGATGAGTATTACCGTTGTCAAAACGCCGATTTCTATTCCTTTCAATCGAAATACCTCATGAGTACTTATCGCGGCCTTCCGCCACTAAATACCCTGATCGGGTTTGAAGCCGCTGCGAGGCTGGGCAGTTTTTCCCGTGCGGCAGAAGAATTGCACATCACCCAGTCGGCAATCAGCCATCAGGTGCGGGTGCTGGAATACCACCTTGGCCAGCCGCTGTTCCGCCGCATCGGACGGCGGATCGAACTGGTCGATGCAGGGCATGATTTTCTGATCACCGCGCAGACCGCGCTAGAGGAGGTGCGCCATGGCGTGCGCCGCCTTCACGCCTATTCCAAGCCGGGGTCGGTGATCATCCTGATGCCCGCCGCCTTGGCCACCGGCTGGTTTCTGCCCCGCCTTGCCGGACTGCGCGCAGAACATCCGTGGATCGACCCTTGGGTGCATACCAGCGATGCCGCCCATGTGGCTGAGGAGGCAGAGATTGACATTGTCCTTGGCCCGGCACCCTGGTTTGACGAAGGCGCGCAGTCGGTGCTGTTGGCGCGGGATGCGTTGGTCCCGTTCTGTGCGCCCGAAATTGCCGCGCGCCTACCTGATGTCCCGGACCGGGCCAGGCTGGACACTGCACCGCTTTTGCACGACGAGACGCTGAACGACTGGCAGTCCTGGTTTTCACAAGTCGGCTCCGCCCGCACCGAATTTACCCGTGGCTTCAACTTCTCAGACACCGGCCAGATGCTGCAGGCGGCGATCCTGGGCCACGGGGTCTGCCTTGCGACGTCCCGGCAAGCGGATCAGGCCATACAAGAGGGCCGCCTCGTTCCTGCCTGCTCCACAGTCCTGGGACGGCCAGAACTGCTTTACATGTCTTGCTGGGCCCGCAACTTTTCCCGTCCTTCTGTTCTGGCGCTTTGGGATTGGCTTAAGGCGCAATGCTAGACAAAGGCGGGTTGTGCTTCGAATGGGCTGTGTTGCACAAATCCCGTGAGGGATTCATCTTGTGAATCCAACGTGATAGCTGGCGGGGATGAGCAAACCGAACATACCGGCCTGCAAGACCCTGTACTGGCCCGCGTATAACAAGGCGCTCAAGCGCCGCGGATCGCTGACGATCTGGTTTTCCCGAGTTGCTCGACCAGATCCCGCCCGATCAGGAGATCGCCAGCGTTACCGCTGACGGGGCCTCCGACACGCGCAAGTGTCCCGATGCCATCGCCGAACGAGGTGGTTCTGCCGTCATTCCACCCCGCAAGAATGCGAAACCTTGGAAGCCCGTCACCGCAGGTGCGCTCGCCATTGGCTCGGACCGATGGCGGCCAATGGCGAGCCGCGCAACGAGGCACCGCGGGCATCGAAGTACCTCGGGCGCGCGCTGTGGCGACGATGGAGCGGCTACCACCGCCGGAGCCGTGCAGAGACGAAAATGCACTGTGTGAACCGCAGGACCGCAAAGCAAAACTGTCGGGTCAGCGCCTTATGGCGCGGGACTTCGACCGTCAGGTCGCGGAGTTCCAAGTGCGTGTTGCCGTGCTGAACGGCTACACCGCGCCCGGCATCCCCGTCACGAAGCTCGTGGGATAGGTCTGTCCGGGAAAAGAGGCAGTCCGAACGCCAGCCGATTTGGGCAACAGAGCCGGGTGCAACTCGACCTGAGCATTGGTCCAGGCGTGGTTCGGTTTTGTCAGATCCTTGCCCGTCGTCCGGGCCAATCTTTGTGGATTTCCTTGGGTCTGACACATCGACTTCATATCCAAAATGAATGAGTTTGGCGCTTATTTATGGTATCTTGCCAAACTGGGGAACAACTACGCTTCAAGCAATACCATCGGTCACCGGTGGAAGATCGTTCGGCCGAAGACCCGTGCAGCCTGTCATCCCTGACGCGCCTTTCGTGCGTCAGGGATCGTTGTTTGCTGATTGAACCGCGCGGGATCGTCCGGAACAGCAACGGAATGCAAAAAGCCGAATGGACACTCAGCACAGGAGATCGCGGATGCGAACCAAGGAATACGGGATGATCACAGACTTCAAGCGCAGCCGCGTTGGCCAGCTTGTAGCAGTGCTGGCGGTAGCGACGATCCTTCACGGCGCACCGGTCCGGGCCGATGAACCGCTTCCGGGCGGCACGCTGCATCTGGCGGCGCCTTACGGATCGGCGCTGTCCAGCCTTGACCCGCATGCGACCTACGAGTCGCAGGACATGGTGGTCTCGAAGGCGCTGCACCGGGCGCTTTACACCTGGGATTCCGCCAACAATGTCCCGGCGCTGGATCTGGCGGCTTCGGTCGAACAAAGCGCCGACGGCAAAACCTTTACCTACAAGCTGCTGGACAACGTCTATTTCCACAACGGTCGTAAGATGACGGTCGATGACGTGATCTGGTCGTACACCCGCATCATGGACCCGGCCAAAGGCTACGCAGGGTCAACCAATCTGGCCAACATCGTGGGCGCAAGCGATGTGCTGGACGGCAAGGCCACCGTGATTTCGGGGCTGACGAAGATTGACGATCTGACCTTCTCGGTCACCTTCAAGAACTTTGTCGATCCAGGCACTTTGTTCTATGAAGCCATCACCGCAATCTTGCCGCAGGAAGAGGTGGCCAAGCCCGAATTCGCCAGCCAGCCGGTTGGGCTTGGGCCGTTCAAATTCGTCGAGCATGTCGAAGGCTCACGTATCGTCGTCGAGAAATTCGACAAGTATTTCAAGCCCGGCAAACCCTATGCAGACCGCATCGAGTTCGTCATCACTGACGACTATTCGGCGCTGGATGTAGCGTTCCGCGCCGGCGAACTGGATGCGACGGTCCTCAACAGCAACGCCTATCAACTGTACACCGCCGATCCGGACCTGTCGAAAGGGCTGATCGAGGTATCCGAGGTGTTCACGCGCCACATGGGCATGAATACCGAAGTTGCGCCTTTCGATGACGTTCGGGTACGTCAGGCGATCAACTATGCGTTTGACCGCGACCTGATCATCGAAAAGCTGCTGAAAAATAAGGCGTTCAAGGCAACCGGCTGGTTGCCGGCGACATCGCCGGGTTTTGATGCGACGCGCACGCCCTATGCCTACGACCCGGAAAAGGCCAAAGCTCTGCTGGCCGAAGCAGGTCTTGCGGACGGCTTCACGGTGGAAGTGTCGGTGACCGAGGGTGGCCTTGAATTGCTGCAGGCAATGCAGCCCTTCCTTGCAGCCATCGGCATCACCGCGACGGCCAAAGTGCTGGAAAGCAATGTCCTGGTCGATTCCATCGATGCGGGCGAAGCGGTGGCCTGGCTGCGCTCTGCCGGTACCGGACCGGACCCGATCGCGGCGCTGCGCTGCTTTGACAGCCGGGTATCACGCGGTGGCTGCAACACCACGGCGTTCAAGGACCCGGCATACGACGCCATGCTGGATGAGGCGGCAGCAACGCAAGACCCGGCCAAGCGGATCGAGTTGATCAAAGCGGCCGATGGCTACATCTTCGATCAAGCTCCGGTCTGGTTCAACAACTACAACAAGGCCGTGGTTGCAACGCAGCCCTGGGTTCATGGGGTGGACGCGAACGCCACCGAAGCCGCCATCCTTGAGGTGGACTCGATCTGGCTGGATGCGACCGCGCCCGATCGCCAATGACCGCCGGGGTGGCGGTCTTGCGCCGCCACCCCCGCCAATCCAGTTTTTTCCTGACCAAGGGGCGCGCGTCCATGCTTTCGATGATCTTGAGACGCCTGGTGCAATCCCTGATTACCGTTGGCGTCGTCGTGACACTGATCTTCGTTCTCTTCAGTGTGATTCCGGGCAACTTTGCCACGTCCAAGGCCAACGAAAAGCGCACCATCGACCCCAAGGTTCTGGAGCGGATCGAGCAGCAACTGCATCTAAATGATCCAATTCCCGTGCGATTTGCCAACTATCTTTCGGGTTTGGCGGTGGGGGATCTCGGCAATTCCTTTGCGACCGAGCGGCCCGTTACCGACATGCTGCAGGGGCGGATCTTTGCCTCGTTCAAACTGGCCTGTGCCGCAATTTTCTTTGCAGTTGTTGTGGGGCTGCCGCTTGGGTTTCTGGCGGCGGTAAAGCAAGGCACCTGGATGGACACCAGTGCTATGGTGCTGGCCGTTTCAGGGCTTTCGATACCCGGCTTCTGGTTTGGACTCTTGATGATGTATCTGTTTTCGCTCACCTTGGGATGGCTTCCGACCTTTGGCTATGGCGATGGCAACGGCGATCTTCGTCACCTCGTTCTGCCGGCCCTGACCCTTGGCATCGCGCCCATGGCCCTGTTGGCCCGCACCACCCGCGCGGCTGTGCTGGAAACGATGGGGGCCGATTTCATCCGTACCGCCCGATCCAAGGGCATGACGGAACGCCGCGTCGTCTTTCGGCACATGGCGCGCAATGCCTTTGTACTGGTGCTGACCACCATCGGTCTGCAATTCGGGTCCATGCTGGGCGGGTCGGTGGTGATCGAAAAACTGTTTGCATGGCCCGGCGTCGGATCCTTCCTGATCCAGTCGGTGTCGGTGCGCGACATTCCCGCCGTTCAAGGCTGCATTCTGGTCATCGTGCTGTTCTTTCTGATCATCAACACATTGGTCGACATTGCTTATCTGGCAATCGATCCCCGCATTCGTCTTCGCTGAGGTCAAATCGATGTTGCGATCCAATCTGTCGGTCAGTCTTGCGGTGCTGGCAACGGTGATTATCCTGGCGGTGTTTGCCCCGCTGTTCACAACCAATGATCCCACTGCGGGAAATCTGATGTATGCGGGTGAGCCACCCAGTTTGCAGTTCTGGTTTGGCACTGACGAACAAGGGCGCGACATCTTTTCGCGGATTCTGTTCGGGGCGCGGATCTCATTGATGATCGGTCTGACGGTTCAGATGATGAACACTCTGATCGGGGTCTGTCTGGGGTTGACGGCGGGTTACTTTGGCGGCTGGTGGGATGAGTTCGTGCAAAGCCTGACCAATCTGATGCTGTCGATCCCGACAGTGGTATTTGCATTGGCGCTGATGACCGTTCTTGGGCCGGGCATTCTCAGCCTGCTGATCGCGTTGGGTATGACGGACTGGGCTTATAGCTGTCGGATCAGCCGGGCGCAGGTACTTTCACTGAAGACGCAGAACTATGTGCAAGCCGCCCAAACCCTTGGCTACAGTGGTCGGCACATCATGTTCCGCGAGTTGTTGCCGAACATGGCCGGGCCATTGATCGTGGTGGCGACGATGGGGATCGGGTCTGCGATCATGGCAGAGGCGTCGCTGTCGTTCCTTGGCCTTGGTGTGGTGCCGCCTGCCCCGAGTTGGGGGGCGATGCTGTCATCGGCGCGCGAGCAGATGATGGTGGCACCCTGGATAGCAATATTTCCGGGTCTTGCCCTGTTCGTCACCGTGCTTGCCTTCAACCTGCTGGGTGACGGCTTGCGCGACGTTCTTGACCCTCAGGGAAAGGCGAACGGCACATGAGCGATGCCCCCATTCTGGATGTGCACGATCTGTCAATCTCGCTGAACGTCGGCAGCCGGATGCTGCCAGCCGTGCGCAATGTCAGCTTCACCATCGGCAGGGGCGAAGTGTTCGGACTGGTGGGTGAATCCGGCTGCGGCAAAAGCCTGTGCGCGTTGACCATCGCCGGGCTGATCAGGGCGCCGATGCAGGTGTCGGGCGGCGAGATCCGGTTTGATGGTGTCGATATCAACCGGCTGTCCAGCGCCAACATGCGGCGGCTGCGCGGCGACCGCATTTCAATGATCTTTCAGGAACCGATGACGGCGCTGAACCCGCTGATGACGGTTGGCGACCAGATCGGCGAAATGTTTGTGCTGCATCGCGGCATGTCCGGGAACGACGCAAGGCTGCGCGCCATCGAGGCGTTGGATATGGTGCAGGTGCCGTCTGCCGCACGCCGCATCCGCGACTATCCGCATCAGCTTTCGGGTGGAATGCGTCAGCGCATCATGATCGCCATTGCGCTGGCCTGCGACCCGGAATTGCTGATCGCGGATGAGCCGACAACCGCTCTGGATGTGACCATCCAGGCCGAAATCGTCGAGTTGGTGCTGGATTTGTGCAAGGCACGCGGCACGGCCGTTCTGATGATCTCGCATGACCTCGGGCTGGTTGCGCGCATCTGCAACCGGGTCGCCGTGATGTATTCCGGGCAGATCGTGGAACAACGACCTTCGTCTGCCATTTTCACCGATCCTGCACACCCTTATACGCGGGGGCTTGTCGCCTCCCTGCCCCGGCTTGGCCGTCGACTGACCGAAGGCCAGACACGTCTGGCCGAGATCCCCGGCGTTGTGCCGTCTTTGAACGAGCCGCGCGTGGGCTGCCAGTTCCACGCCAGATGCCCCGAGATCATGGATCGCTGCCGCACGACCGTCCCCGATAACACGCAGATTGCGAACGGCGGGCTTGCAAGGTGTTTTCTTTATGATTGAGCCAGCGATGACACCACCGGGTGACCCCGCCGTTCTGCGCATCGACAACTTGCAGGTGCATTATGCGGTTCCCAAGGCCAAGGGCTTTGGCAAGCGCGCGCTGAAGGCGGTTGACGATGTCTCCCTGAGCATCCGGGCGGGAGAGTGTCTGGGGCTGGTGGGCGAGTCCGGGTGTGGCAAATCGACGATTGCGCAAGCCGTTCTGGGCCTTGTGCCAATCTCGGGCGGGTCAATCTCGCTGGGCGGGCACGACGTGGCCACGACGATCAGGAATAACCGCATGATGCAGGCGCGGCTGGCGCAAATGGTGTTTCAGGATCCATTCTCGTCACTCAATCCGCGCCAGACCATCCGTCAAATTCTGGGTGGCCCGCTTGCGCTGCACGACATCGGCGAAGCCGACCAACGCAACGACCGCGTCATTGACATGCTGCGCAAGGTCGGACTGAAAGCGGAAGCCGCTGACCGACGCCCGCATGAATTCTCGGGTGGTCAGCGCCAACGCCTGTGCATCGCCCGCGCTTTGATTGTTGAACCAAAACTGGTGATCTGTGATGAGCCGGTGTCCGCCCTTGACGTGTCGATCCGCGCGCAGATCATCAACCTGCTGCTGGAGTTGAAGGGCGAACTTGGCATCGCTCTTTTGATGATCTCGCATGATCTGGGTGTGGTCGAACACATGAGCGACCGCATCGCGGTCATGTACCTTGGCCGCATCGTTGAAGAGGGCGGCTGGCGCGAGATTTTCACCGCACCATCGCATCCCTACACCCAAGCGCTGATATCGGCGATCCCGGACCCGATGAAACCCGATACCGCCAGCCGACGGATGACCGGCGAGGCTCCGTCGGCGCTTGATCCGCCGCAGGGCTGCGCTTTTCATCCGCGCTGCACAACGGTGTTTGCGCCCTGCCGTTCGGGTCAAGCGCCCGCCTTCACCCGGATCACCGCGGACCATCAGGCACGATGCCATCTCCTTTCGGAAAGACCCTCGCTTTGACCCAGCAATTCCCCACCCTCTCGCCCACGAACTACGACCAGCCCGCCATCATCGTAAGGGCCGGACACGACCCGGCCAATCCTCATCATGGCACGTTCACAATCGGAAACTGGACGGTGAAATGCGCTGTCGGTCGCGCTGGTCTGGTTGATGCCAACCTCAAGCGCGAAGGCGACGGCTGCACACCGATCGGGCGTTTCCCGCTGCGCTACGGGTTTTTCGATCCGGAGATTCTGGGCGGCGAGGCTTTGGATTTCGCATTTCCATTCAAGGTCAAACCAGACAACTATTATTGGAGCGAAGAGCCCGAGAGCCCGGTTTACAACCAGTTCCTGCTGATGCGCGAGGCGGTGGAAGATGCGCCGCACCATGCCCATCTGTTCGATCTGTTCGTGCCAATTGGATGGAACGACGCAACCCCGCGCGCGCATGGCGGCAGTGCGATCTTTCTGCATGCAGCCCGACCCGACTTCTCTGGCACCGCCGGCTGCGTCGTTGTGGCCCATGACCAACTGCTGGACATGGCACGGCGGCTGCAACCGGGCATGATGATCGACATCGCGCGCGTTGATGCGGGTATTCAGCCCCGCCCGGCCAAGCACGCCACGGAGCCGCCGGTTTTCGAGACCATCAGTTTCGAGGCACTGGCCCCCGGACCGCGCGTGCTGATCACCGGTGCTGTACATGGTAACGAGCCCTGCGGCCCCAAGGCCATCACGCGTGCAATCGCCGCGTTCCGGTCAGGCCAGCGCCGGGTTGTGCGCGGATCGGTGACCTTCGTGCCGGTGGTGAACGGGCTGGCCTATCTGAAAAACGCGCGCGAGGGTGATCGCAACCTGAATCGCAACCTGCACGAAAAGCCGGTTCCAGCCTCGAACGAGGACAGGGTGGCCAACCTGCTGTGTCCGCTGTTGCGCCGCCATGACGTGCTGATTGATCTGCATTCCTTTCTGGAAGGTGAACGTCCGTTCGCCCTGATCGGGCCACCGGACAATGTGGACGAGCTGGAGCCTTTTGCTCATGGTGATGCCGAGATGGCGCTAGTTGCAGCCCTAGGGCTGGAGGTTGTGGTGCATGGCTGGATGCGCACCCACCGAAAGGCGTTGGAAGCCAAGCTGGACACGACTTCGCTTGCAGACGATGCGCGGATGTACAGTGTCGGCACGACCGAATACATGCGCTTTTCGGGAGGGTATGGAGTGACTGTGGAATGTGGCCAACATGATGACCCGCGCTCGGTCGATGTGGCCTATCGGACCATCTTCAACGGGCTCGCCCACCTTGGCGTCACTGAAGACCCTTACCCCGAGTTGAAAGAATTCCGTCTTTTGGAAATCCGTGATGAGTTGACGGCGGTGCATGAACAGGACCGCATGGCAAAGTTCTATGACACCGGCGACGTGTTCAGCCGGGGCGAGGTGATCGGTCACCGCTATAACGGTGCGGAAATCGTGGCACCTTACGACGGGGCGATGATCTTTGCCGGGATGGATGCCGAGGCAGGTACGGCGCTTTGCTATCTGTGCCGCGCCAGTGAACGGTCCACGGTCAAGGCGTTGAAAGCCGGGGAATGAACGGCGCAGCCGATGGTCGCAGCGCGGGGCCGACCGCAGTGTGAAAAGAACAACGCGGCATCTTTGCATAACTTGAGTTCGGAGACAGCATGACCTCCCAGGATATCGCGCGCCAGACCGGCTTTCTGACATCTGACGCAGCCGCAGACAGCACAGGGTCCCGGATCGTTGCAGAACTTGTGGCCCGGTTCGGCAATCGCGGCCTGACAGAGGACAAGTTCGGGCTGGTGTTGGCCGTGCCGGGACCGGACAGTCAGGCGCGCGGCTTTGCACATAACGGAAGCTGGCGCTGCTACCCCTGTTCTCTGGTGAAGTCGTTTCATCTCGTCCACGCGCTTGCCGCCATCGAGCAGGGCCGGATCGCGGCTGACAGCGAACTGGACCGGGCGATGCGGGCGATGATCAAATGGTCGTCGAATACTGCCACGAACTACGTGATCGACCTTTTGACCGAAACGACCGGAGATACCATGCTTGCGCCAGATGCCCTGGCCGCCTGGATCACGCAACGCGAGCAGTTGAGCCGGTTCTTCCAGGCCCTCGATTGGCCGGAGTTTGACGCCTGCAACCTGACCCAAAAGCTGATGGACGACACGCGCTATGGCCGCGAGGCCCAATATGCGCGGTCAGATGGCCAAAACCTGAACGCGCTGACACCGCTTGCCGCTGCCCGGCTGATGTGGGCCGTCTGGCATGGCGGCTTGCCGCTTTCCTTCGCTTCGCAGGCCCTTGCACAAGAGATATTGGTGCGGGATGCAACCGCGCCTGAGGCAGCCGACCCGGACTATCAGTTGTCGGAGTATCTGGGTGGGCATATGCCCGATGGCACGCAGATATGGTCCAAGGCAGGGCACAATCTGTGGACAGGCGATGCAAATGCCAGCTGGTTCAAGCATGACATGGCCCGGATCGCGGCACCGGGCCGTCTGCCCCTGACCATCGTGCTGATGACCCAAGGCAAGGAAATCGCGTCGGACCTGCCCGAGACTTTCCCGGAAATCGGGCGTCTGATCTGGGACATGACGGCCGAGCTATAGCAGCAATCGGGCGGCCTGAAGCCTGTCCGCCATCCGGTCGCGCACAAGAATTCCCTAGGGTCTGTTGGCGTTTGAGGATTCCCAAATCAGTCGCTGAGTGATTCAAGGTTGC
>JANNWS010000112.1:0-3459 GCA_031408575.1 Rhodobacterales bacterium | reverse complement strand
CGACGGTGCAGCCAGCGGCGAGTGCGGGGGCGACCTTGGCGGTGATCTGGTAGAGCGGCCAGTTCCAAGGCGTGATCAGGCCGCAGACCCCAATCGGCTCGCGCAGGATTGCAGTCGATCCCTTCCGGACGAGGAAGTCGTAGTCCGCCAGCACCTCGATGGCGGCGCGGATGTGGGCGATGGCAAAGGGCACCTGCGCTGCGCGGGAAAAGGTGATGGCCGCGCCCATTTCCAGCGTCATCGCCTGCGCCAGGTCCTCGGCGCGTTCCTCCATCAGCGCCAGGATCCGCCCGAGCAGGTCGCGGCGCGCCGCCGGTGTGGTGAGGGAGAAGCTGCCGAACGCCCGGCGGGCGGCGGCGACGGCGCGGTCAACGTCGGCGGCGCTGCCGGCGGCAATGGTGCCAATATGCGTTTCGGTCGCGGGGTCGGAGAAAGCGAGGACTCCATCGGACGAAGGACTGACCCACACACCGTCGATGTAGAATTGCCGAGTTCTGGTCATGTCCATCGGGCTATCCTCGGTCTTTGCGTCAGTGCAGGTAATCCTGCAGTTTGTAATAGGCGCCGACGAAGGGCAGGAACCATGTCGGGCCGAAATGGCCCGGGATCGCAGGCCATTCGAAATCGCCCCAGGGGTTGACGCTGGTGTTGCCGTCCATGACTTGCGCCATGATCTGGCCCATGTGGGTCGCCATTTGCGTGCCATGGCCGGAATAGCCCATGGAGTAGAACAGCCCCTCGCGCTCACCAGCGCGTGGCAGGCGGTCGGCGGTCATATCGACCATGCCGCCCCAGCAATAGTCGATCCGGGTATTGGCCAGACTGGGGAAGATCTCGATCATCGAGCGCTGCAGGATGGTGCCGCTCTTGACGTCCGAACTGGCGTTGGACCCGGCAAAGCGAGCACGGCCACCGAACAACAGTCGGTTGTCTGGCGTGACCCGGAAATAGCTGACGAAATTGCGGGTGTCGGTGGCGTTGCGGCGTCCCGGCACCAGAGCGTCGAGCTGGTCCTTGGACAGCGGTTCGGTGACGATCAGGAAGGCCCCCACAGGCACGATGCGGCGGCGGAACCAGGACAGCGGGCCGATTGCCGAGGTGCCAGTTGCCAAAAGCACCTGTTTGGCGCTGACCGAACCGCGAGGCGTGGTCAGCCGATGGGTCTGGCCGTTCAACCGCTTGATGCCGTTCACCGGGCAGTTATCATGCAGCCGCGCGCCATGCCGGGCGGCGGCAGTGGCGAGCCCGTGGACATACTTGCCCATGTGCATCTGGGCGGAACGTGGAAAAATCAGACCGCCGAAATAGCGGTCGGTGCCAACTTCCGACGCCATGTCGGCGCGCGAGACCAGGCGTGCCTCAGGATCGGCACCCTCGACCATCAGGGCATGCGAGCGCGCTAGCTTGTCGTAGTGCGCGGGCTTCGCCGCCATCTTCAGCTTACCGACGCGCTGGAAGTTGCAATCGATGCTTTCCTCACGAATCAGCCGCTCGACTGTATCGACCGCCGAGTTGAAGCTTTGATAGAGACGCAGGCTGGTTTCTGCACCCAGCTTGCCGACCATGCCGGCATAATCCTGGGCGAAGCCGTTGTTGCACATTCCGCCGTTGCGACCCGATGCACAGCCGCCAAGCCGGTCAGCTTCGAGCAGGGTGACGCTGGCACCCTTACGCGCGAGGGCGATGGCGGCTGACAGGCCTGTAAAGCCGCCACCGACGACCGCCACGTCATAGTCGCCTTCCAAGGGCCCCTTGACGGTTCCAAGAAAGTCGGGGGCAGTGTCTTGCCAATATGGGATGAGCTTCATCGGATCTGCCTCAACCGAAGGATTGACTGGCCAGAGCGAACATCCGCGCCGGTCCGCAAATCCGGGGGCGCTTCCCCCGGATCATGGTGGTCACCTGGCCGACCTCGGGCACGCCCTGCTTTGTCAGCCAGGGGCCAAGGCCGGTCTCACCGCCAATGTCGATGCGTAAGGTTTGCCCGGCATTGGCGGTCAGGAAATGACCGATCAGCGCCTTCGCATCCGCAGCGCTTGTCGCAACCACAGGCCCGATAACCTGACCGAGGCCAAAAGGGCGGCAGATGGCATAAGCCCGTAGTTCGCCATCTCGTTCGATCACGACGGCGGCGCCGGTCTTGAGGAGTTCCTCAATCATCCTGGGACGCCCGGCCCCAAAGGCGCGTTGGTCCATCTCTATCATCGCAGGCAAATCCTCGGCCTGAGCCGCGCGCATCTGCGGGTCGGCATCAGACTGTGACTGGCGGGCGATCTGGCTTTTGGAGCCCAGGACCACATGCTGGTGAACAGTACCGATGGAGTCGAAACCGAAGCTTTGATACAGTTTTAGGCCCTCGGCTGTTGAGTTCAACATGACAGCGCGGTCGCCGGTTAATTCCGATAGGCGTATCAATAGCGCCCGTCCCAGCCCGCGGCCCTGCATCGCCGGCGCCACTATGATGCTGCCGTAGGTGGCGAATGCGTCACCATAGGACCAGCAGAGGGCGGAGGCGATCACCTGGCCATCCGCCTCTGCGAGAACCCCCTGCCCCAGCACTTGCGCGACGCGCCACTCTTCCAGCCGAAAAGACCAGCCCGCCGCGCGAGACAATTGCAGCGCGCTTTCCAGATCGCGCGCAGCGCCGGTCATCGGGCGCAGCGCCACGGTAGGCAGGGTTTCGGGAGGTAGGATGGAATTCACGGGCATCTCCTTAGTCCTTGCAAGCGGCGATGGCGTCGATCTCGACCAAATAGCCGTAGTGAAGCTCCGGCACGGGAACCACCGAGCGCGCCGGGCGCACATCACCCAGCATCTGCGCATAGACGGCGTTGAAACGCGGCCAGTTGGCGACATCAACGATGTAAACCGTCACCTTGAGCAGGTCTGCGACCGACGCACCGGCGGCCTCGGTCACCGAGATCAGGTTGCGGATCGCCAGCCGCGCCTGTGCGTCGAAATCCGCTTCGGGGTGGTGGCTGCCGTCCGGGGCGACGGGCAGTTGCCCCGAGACGTAGACAAGCCCGGCATGCTTGATCGCTTGCGCATAATGGCCGCCGGCAGCGGGGGCGTTGGTGGTACAGATCGGGGTGACGCTCTTGTCGCGCATCACCAGCCCCCGAACCGCGGCCAGACGGCGTCGATGTTGCGGCTGCCGGTGTGCAGGACATGGTAGCGGTCATGCTGAGCGCCGGTGGCGCAGGCGTGGTTGGGCAGGATGCGCAGGCGGGTGCCGATCGGCAGATCGGGCAGCGCTGCGCCGGCACCGGGCCGCAAGGCGAGAATGCCATGTTCCTGGTTGGCATCGACCATGATCAGATCGGCCAGCGGCTTGCCGTCGATGTCACAGACCAGCCCATAGCCCTGATCGATCGCCTGTTTCGAGGTGCCGCGGTCGCGCGACATCGCCATCCAGCCGGCATCGACCAGGATCCAGCCCTTTTCCGGCTGGTGACCGAT